>NZ_JAXCLE010000010.1:0-144920 GCF_037027585.1 Solibacillus ferritrahens
ATAGTCTAGTGATGATGGCAAAGAGGTCACACCCGTTCCCATACCGAACACGGAAGTTAAGCTCTTTAGCGCCGATGGTAGTTGGGGGCTTCCCCCTGTGAGAGTAGGACGTCGCTAGGCTCAAAAAGTCGCTGCTGATTCAGTCAGTAGTGGCTTTTTTTTATTTTAAAAAGATAGTGAATTAAAGATAACAAGCATGACCTGAAAGGATAAGACTTTCTGGGGCATGCTTTTTTTATTTAACGAACGTAAATACCTTAATGATTTTGAAGATACGCATTAAAGGTTGAGGGTTTAAAAAGGTTCGCCAATCGATCTTTGAACAGATTTCCGGATTTGAAACTTTTACAACTAAAGTACCGTATACAGAAGGGAAATTTTAATTAAGGGGGGAGCTGATGCGTAAAATACTGTATATAGCGGTAGCTAGTGTATTGCAGGCGGCCTGTGGCAATGATAATAACAAGCAGTACAG
Source organism: Solibacillus ferritrahens (assembly GCF_037027585.1). Lineage (NCBI taxonomy): Bacteria > Bacillati > Bacillota > Bacilli > Caryophanales > Caryophanaceae > Solibacillus > Solibacillus ferritrahens. The sequence goes on from NZ_JAXCLE010000010.1 coordinate 476, forward strand.
ATATAACTACTAAAGGACAAACTGAATGCTCTCAGGAGGTCATCCAGATGAACGGAGCATTATTAGGGAATGGCAAGACATGATCGAAATTCCACAGGCACCATTGGAAATTATTTTAGATTTGCAAAAAACGGGCGGAAATATATCGGTGCCAGCCCAAGGATGATTAAGTGAATTTTCATTTGAATTCCGCTTACTTTAAATCCATATACAGAAGCTTCTATAACATATGAAGAACATTCTCTCCCTATTTTCGGCGGGGAGTTAAACGTAGCATTACAAATGCCCGAACAACCTACAGGGGAGCTTATTATCCATGCAGGTTCTGGACCAACGAATAAAGATGGAAATACTATTGGTGGTGGGTCTAATAATAGCCTAAAGATGATTGCGGAAAGTTTAGCAGACCAGGGAATTACCTCAATTCGTTTTGATAAGCGGGGTATTGGAGAAAATACAGCCCTAATAGCATAAGAAGAAGACTTAACATTTGATATGTATGTAGAGGACGTCACGTCGATTGTGGACTATGCTAAAATTTACAGCCGCTTTTAGCGAGTGGCTTATTAGATAAAATTGTTAAATTCGTGAAGTAAAATAGCTTCTAGATAAGAGGATTATTTTCTCACTCTGAAAATAAGAATGTAAGAAAAATTATTTTAAAAAATTGCTTGTATAAAATAAAAACGTTGCTATAATAATAAATGTACAAGGGAAACAATGTACTCGGGTACATTTATAGTAGCGTTCCGAAGTAGCTCAGTTGGTAGAGCATCCGGCTGTTAACCGGCAGGTCGCAGGTTCGAGTCCTGCCTTCGGAGCCATTTTTTTTTGCTCTTTTGTATAGTGAAATTAAAAACAAAAATTTTAAAAAAATTTTTTCAAAAAGGCTTGCATGATATTAAAAATGATGATATTATAAATCTTGTCTTAAAGAGAACGTAACATTTACATAACGGCCCGTTGGTCAAGTGGTTAAGACACCGCCCTTTCACGGCGGTAACACGGGTTCGAATCCCGTACGGGTCACCATTTAAGGCTTCATAAAAAAATAATCAGTAACACTTGTTATGTATGGAGGATTAGCTCAGCTGGGAGAGCACCTGCCTTACAAGCAGGGGGTCGGCGGTTCGAGCCCGTCATCCTCCACCATTCATTGTTTAACAGTGTTGCATCATTTGTCGGAGGGGTAGCGAAGTGGCTAAACGCGGCGGACTGTAAATCCGCTCCTTAGGGTTCGGCGGTTCGAATCCGTCCCCCTCCACCATCTATAAAATGTTTGGGGTATAGCCAAGCGGTAAGGCAACGGATTTTGATTCCGTCATGCCCTGGTTCGAATCCAGGTTCCCCAGCCATTTTTTTTATTTTTTTCTGAGCCATTAGCTCAGTTGGTAGAGCATCTGACTTTTAATCAGAGGGTCGAAGGTTCGAGTCCTTCATGGCTCACTTTTATTTTATAAATTTAGAAGTGCACTTAAATTAAAAAATTACAATCCTTTACTTATATTTATGAGTAAAGGATTTTTTGCATTTTAAAGGGAAAATCGTGTAGGAAATCGAAATTTCAATAGAGAGTTTAGCTGAGCATAGTATAGCCGACAAATATATTAAAAAGATATCGTAAGGGGATGGGAAAATGAATAGAAAAATTTCGATTGTAGGTGTTCCATGTGATTATGGTCAACAACGTCGTGGGGTGGATATGGGACCAAGTGCTATTCGATATGCAGGCTTGCAGCAACGTTTAGTAAATCTAGGATTTGAGGTTGAAGATGAAGGCAATATTCAAGTAATTGAAAGAAATGCAATTGAAAAGAAAGACGAAAAACTTCTAAATTTAGATGAAGTAATTAAAGTGAATACAGCACTTGCCGAGAAAGTATATGAAGTTGTAAAAAAAGATTGTACACCGCTAGTATTAGGGGGTGACCATAGTATAGCAATAGGTACGTTAGCAGGACTTTCCATGAAATATAAAAACTTAGGAGTAATATGGTTTGACGCCCATGCCGATTTAAATACACCAGAGACAACACCTTCAGGAAATATTCATGGTATGCCTCTTGCTACAAGTATAGGGCTTGGACACAAGAGATTGACTTCAATATTACACGGAGAACCAAAAATCAAAGCAAAAAATATAATCATTATTGGCGGGCGTTCGATTGATGAAGGGGAACGTGAATTAATAAAAACGCGTGGAATTAAAATCTATACGATGCATGAAATTGACCGACTTGGAATGACGCATGTAATGGAAGAAACGGTGAATTATTTCAAACAAAATGAAATAGATGGAATGCATCTATCTCTTGATTTAGATGCATTGGATCCTTTATATACACCTGGAGTTGGAACACCGGTTGCTGGAGGAATTACCTATCGAGAAAGTCATTTAGCAATGGAGATGATTCAGGAATCAGGATTGCTGACTTCTGCCGAATTTGTTGAAGTGAATCCTATACTGGATGAACGTAATAAAACGGCTGATGTAGCAGTTGCGTTAATCGGTTCTTTGTTTGGTGAAACTTTAGTATGAATATTGTGGAAAAATGGGTAGAGCATAATGAAATTTGTTATAATAGGTACACATATTTTTGCGGAAAAGATAAAATAAATTTTTTTGAAAATGAAACCTTTTAAGAAACAATCCGTATATATAGAACAGCTGAAAAGGTGGAGAGGAAAGACAAATGGATGCGTTAGTAAATAAAAGAATAAAGCAAGTGCTTAAAGGTGATCAAAACGCATATGCCGACATTGTTAACCTCTACCAGCACAAGCTGTACCAAGTATGTTTTCGAATGCTTGGAAATAAACAAGAAGCAGAAGATATTGCTCAAGAGGCGTTTATACGTGCCTATATTAATCTACATTCGTATGATCAAAATCGAAAATTTTCAACATGGCTTTATCGAATAGGTACGAATCTATGTATCGACCGTATTCGGAAAAAGAAACCAGATTACTATTTAGATGCCGAAGTTGCTGGGACAGAAGGATTGGATATGTACTCGCAAATTGCTGCTGATGAGCAATCACCTGAAGCTGCCGTTGAACAAATGGAGCTTCAGGACAGAATTCAATATGAAATCAGTCGCCTCCCTGACAAATATCGTTCGGTCATTGTTTTAAAATATATTGAAGAGTTATCGCTCCAAGAAATTAGTGAAATTTTAGATATGCCGCTTGGTACAGTAAAAACCCGTATTCACCGGGGTCGTGAAGCGTTAAGAAAGCAGTTAAACAATTTGTAGGAGGAAGATACGCATGAAAACGTGTGCATCAAAATTCGTGGATTATATGCACGAATATTTAGATGGTGATATTAGTCGTGAGCATGAACAATCATTAAAACAACATTTGCAGACATGCCCGGACTGCCAACAACATATGCATGAATTAAGTGACACGGTTGCGTTTATCAAGAGTGCAGCGCATATTACTGCCCCTCCAAGCTTTGAGGAACAAGTGATAAGTCGTTTACCGAAACGCAAAAATTCTGTCGGCATAAAGCGTTGGTTCCGTCAGCATCCGCTACTCATGGCTGCTGCATTGTTTTGCTTGTTTATGAGTGCTACAGTGCTAGGTAGTTTCCCGAATGACAATCAATTTTCTGTGACAAAAAAGCCAAATATAGTTGTTGAAGGGCAAACGGTAACAGTTCCCGCTGGTGAAGTTGTTAAAGGTGACATCGTTGTGAAAAATGGCGATATCATTATTGAAGGGGAAGTAGATGGGAATGTCACCGTGATAAATGGAAACTATATGGCATCTACAGCAGTAGTTACAGGACAAGTAGAGGAAATCGATGAAATGTTCGAGTGGCTATGGTTTAAAATTAAAGATGGCTTTAATAATTTGATGGCGGTCTTTAGCAATAAATAAATAAATAAATAAATAAATAAATAAATAAATAAATAAATAAATAAATAAATATCAGTTTTACTGAAAATCACATAAAAATAAATTTTTCCTGACGAATGGTGAAACTTTCTTCAAAAAAATGACGTTCTATTATAAAAGGCAAAGTCTACTCGTTCGGGTAGACTTTTTTCTGTTATGAAAGTTAATCAATGCCAAAATTGTGCTATACTAAAGGCAATATGGATTAGCTATAAAAGGTGGGGGATGCCACATGCAAATAATTGAACAATTTACAGACATTGCTGCTGTAGATATGATTTTTAAAGTGTTGGACGTACTGCTTGTATGGTACGTAGTTTATAAGGCATTGACCCTCATTAAAGGAACGAAAGCCGTTCAATTATTAAAAGGGTTGCTGATTGTTGTTTTAGCGAAATTTGCTACCTACGTTTTTGGACTCGATACACTTGATTGGCTATTGCAGGAAGTAATTGACTGGGGTTTCTTGGCCATCATCATTATATTCCAACCGGAAATTCGCCGGGCGCTTGAACAAATAGGGCGAGGGAAGATTTTCCAACGCACTAATAACCAACAGGAAGATGAACAAACACGTTTAGTCGAGGCAATAAAAAAATCTGTGAGCTATATGGCGAAACGTCGGATTGGTGCACTTATTTCAATTGAAAAAGATACAGGTCTAAATGAATATGTGGAAACAGGCATTAAAATGGATGCCGCGCTTTCTTCTGAATTAATGATTAATATTTTCATTCCAAACACCCCATTGCATGATGGAGCTGTAATTATCCAGAAAAACCGAATTTCGGCTTCTGCCTGTTATTTACCGTTATCTGAAAGTGCATTTATTTCTAAGGAGCTAGGAACACGTCACCGAGCTGCACTGGGATTAAGTGAAGTCACAGATGCCATTACAATTGTAGTATCGGAAGAAACAGGTGCGATCAGTATTACAGCAAACGGCAATTTACACCGTAATCTCACTATGACTGAATTTGAAGAGCTATTACGTAAAATGTGGTTTGGTCCTGAGCAAGATTCTAACTTAGCATCTAAGTGGACTTGGGGAGGGAAAAAGAATGGATAAATTATTCGATAGCCCGTGGATGCTACGGTTAGCAGCATTGTTTTTAGCGGCTGCTTTGTTCCTGTACATTCAAACAGAAGGAAATCGAACAGCTGATTCGGGTTCGTCAAACGAAACAGATGTCATAACAAATGTCCCGCTGGAAGTGTATTATGATTCAGATAATCTGTTTGTCACAGGTATTCCTGAAACCGTCGATGTGAAAATTTCCGGACCGACTGCAATTGTTTTAAAAACGAAGCTTGAAAAGGATTTTAAACTATTTGTCAATTTAAACTCATTGTTAATCGGTGAACATAGCGTTACAATACAGCAGGAAAACTTTTCTGAAAAACTTAATGTATCAATTGAACCGAAAATTGTTAATGTGACAATTGAAGAAAAAATTACCGAGCAGTTTCGTATAGAGCCTGAGATGAATAAAAGCCTTGTTGCTGAAGACTTCATCGTAAATAGGATGAGTGCAGAACCGACGAAAGTTGCTATTACAGGTGCAAAAAGTGTGATAGATAACATAAGCTTCGTAAAGGCGACAATTACAGGTGAGAAAGGTTTAAAAGAATCATTTGAGCAAGATGCGACTGTAAAGGTACTTGACCGTGATTTAAATAAACTGGATGTGCGTGTTAATCCAGATAAAGTTAAGGTGAAGGTAGAAATTAATGAATATAGTCGAGAAGTCCCGATTACATTGAAGGAAATTGGGGAATCAGTAGATGGGCTTACGATTGAAAAGTTGTCGTCAGAGCCATCCCGCATCACTGTTTATGGGGCGAAAACGACAGTGGATGCTTTGGAAGAAGTAATTGTAGAAGTATCTCGTGAAAAAATTACTGAGTCTGGCTCCTATGATTTTAGTATTCCGCTTCCTACAGGTGCAACGAAGCTATCACAGGATAAACTAACGGTATATGCAGAGGTATCAGGTAAGCCTGTTCAGGAAGAGGAAAGCGAAGCCAATGCAGAGGAAAGTGTTGACGACGCTGAGTAAAACTAACTACCAATAAAACAACCAATCCACATTAGGTGGTAAATTTAAAACGTATGTAATTTAAGCGTTGAAGGAGAGAGAAAGTAATGGGTAAATATTTCGGAACAGATGGCGTCCGCGGTGTCGCAAATAGTGAACTAACACCAGAGTTGGCGTTTAAACTAGGTCGTATTGGCGGCTATGTGCTAACGAAGGATGCTAAAGATCGCCCGAAAGTATTAATTGGACGAGATACACGTATTTCTGGGGAAATGTTGGAAGGTGCACTTGTTGCAGGTCTCCTTTCAATTGGTGCGGAAGTTATGCGTTTAGGAGTGATTAGTACACCAGGTGTTGCTTATCTTACACGTGTCATGAATGCAGAAGCAGGGGTCATGATTTCAGCTTCGCATAACCCTGTGGCGGATAACGGCATTAAATTTTTTGGTCCAGATGGCTTTAAATTAACAGACGCACAAGAAGCAGAAATTGAAAGCTTAATTGATGCAGAAGAAGATACATTACCACGTCCTGTAGGTGCTGCTGTTGGTTCAGTGACAGACTACTTCGAAGGTGGACAAAAATATATTTCATACTTAAAACAAACTGTAGATGAAGATTTCGAAGGCTTACATGTGGCGGTTGATTGTGCACATGGGGCAACTTCATCTTTAGCAACACATTTATTTGCAGACTTAGAGGCCGATATTTCTACTATGGGTGCTTCTCCAGATGGTTTGAATATTAATGAAGGTGTAGGTTCAACACATCCTGAAAAATTAGCTGAATTTATCTTAGAGCGTAATGCAGATGTTGGCCTGGCCTTTGATGGAGACGGTGACCGTTTAATCGCAGTGGATGAGAACGGAACAATTGTCGATGGTGACCAGATCATGTTTATCATCGGAAAGTATTTACAAGCAAAAGGTCGCCTAAACAAAGGTACAGTCGTTTCTACTGTAATGAGTAATATGGGCTTCTACAAAGCATTAGAAGAGCATGAAATGACAAGTATTCAAACAGCAGTTGGTGACCGCTATGTCGTAGAGGAAATGCGTGCAAACGACTATAACCTAGGTGGCGAACAATCAGGTCACATCGTATTTTTAGATTACAATACAACTGGTGACGGACTTTTAACGGGAATTCAATTAGTAAGCATCATGAAAGCAACAGGTAAAAAACTATCTGAGCTTGCAGGTGAAATGACAATTTACCCGCAAAGATTAATCAATGTTCGTGTTACAGATAAACATGCAGTAACACAAAATGAAAAGGTTGCAGCAGTAATTGCTGAAGTGGAAGCGGAAATGGCCGGCAATGGTCGTGTGTTAGTCCGCCCTTCAGGTACTGAACCTTTAGTACGTGTGATGGTAGAGGCAGCTTCTGCGGAGGCTTGTGAAGAATATGTTACCCGCATTGCAGATGTGGTAAGCGTAGAAATGGGTTTAGCTGAATAACATAGAATAAGGCGCCGGGAGTGATGGAGACATTGCTTTCGGTGTTTTTTGCTTTTGTAGGGATGGCTAGGGGCTCATTTTTCAATATACTGACACGAAGTTCTAATATAGCTAAAAAAGATCTAGTAAAAGACCATTTTTCTGAAATAATTTCAGTGTTCTAAAATTCGGCTCAAATCGTCTAATATCATGGTGAAGTGTCCTAAAATCAAACATATCTTTTCTAATATTAGCTTCATTTATTCTAATTAAAGCACCTTACTAAAAAGCTTATAACTAAACCAATAAATGTTTTAATTTATAATCTTGAGGGAAACGATATAGTGTACCCTATTAAGACGAAGGAGTGTTTTACATTGGCTAAAATTGCAACATTAATTACAGATAAGTTTGAAGATGTGGAATTCACAAGTCCGAAAGAAGCACTGGAAGCTGCAGGGCATACACTTGTAACGATTGATAAAGAAGGAAATAAATCAGTTACAGGTAAGAATGGTGAGGCTACAGTTCAAATCGATAAAGGTGTGGCAGATGTAAATCCTGCAGACTTTGATGCATTGTTTATCCCAGGAGGTTTCTCACCGGATTTACTGCGTGATGATGATCGTGTCGTAGCATTCGCAAAGTATTTTATGGATGAGAAGAAACCTGTATTTGCGATTTGCCATGGTCCACAACTATTAATTACGGCAAAATCCTTAGAGGGAAGAGATACGACAGGTTATAAATCAATTAAAGTCGATTTAGAGTATGCAGGTGCAAAATTCCATGATGAGGAAGTATTTGTTTGTCAGGAACAGCTTGTGACAAGCCGAACTCCAGATGATTTGCCGGCATTTAACCGTGAAATCGTGAAGTTATTAAAAGATAAGGCACTGTAATAGTGCTCTTAGCATAAGATAAAATAATAGTGCATATCCCGTTTGGAAGTCATTGGAGTGAATGAATAAATCAGTGGACAGCCCAATTCTTCACTGATGCGTTATTCCAATGACAAAACGGGATTTTTTTCTATGAAGCGCTTACATTAGAAGCAGAGGATTGACGTATGAATTTGATTATGTGTATGATGGAAATGCTCATGGAAAAAACTATTTCCTAAGTTGCGCTAAAGGAGGGAAAAATGCGCATAAAATAAAATCGGAAAAAAAGTAAAAGCGCCAGAGCTAAGGAAATCGAGCGAACATTAATCCTTAGCTGACGAGGTGGAGGTTTATCGAAATTTCGGCGGATGCCTCCCGATCGCACATGCCCGGTTGTAACTTTCGTTTTAAAACAGAGAAGTGATTTTCTGGACAGAAGAACGAAACGGCATACAAATAAAAAATACTAACAAGCTACATCACCTTTTAAAGAGTAGGAATTTTATAGATGAGTGGACACCTTGCTAAAAGAGAGCAAAGAACATCTTCTAATTAACATTCCTAAAGCGCATCCGGCGAAAAAAAGGTAGATTTCGTAGTCTGCTTTCTTATTGCCAAAAGTCGCTTAGATATAGCTGTTGCATCGGAGGAAATGGATTATGTGTGGAATTGTAGGATATAATGGTGTATTAGACGCAAAGGAAATTTTATTAAAAGGTTTAGAGAAACTAGAATACCGTGGCTATGACTCAGCAGGGATTGCTGTTCATAATGAAGAGGGTATTACAATTTTTAAAGAAAAGGGCCGTATTGCTGATTTGCGTAAAGCAGTAGATGGCGATGTCGAAGCTGCAGTAGGAATTGGTCATACTCGTTGGGCAACTCACGGTGTACCGAATCGCTTAAACGCTCACCCGCATACAAGTGCTTCAGGAAGATATACGCTTGTACACAATGGCGTTATTGAAAACTACCACTTATTACAAAAAGCTTATTTAAAAGGCACAAAAATGTCTTCAGATACAGATACAGAAGTTATTGTTCAGTTAGTTGATTTATTTGCAAAAGAAGGACTATCAACATTAGAAGCATTCCGTAAAACTTTATCGTTAGTGCATGGTTCATACGCATTAGCGCTTTTAGATAACGAAGATGTTGAAACAATCTATGTAGCGAAAAACAAATCTCCTTTATTAGTAGGTGTTGGAGAGGACTTTAATGTTATTGCTTCAGATGCAATGGCGATGCTGCAAGTAACAGATCAATTTATCGAATTACATGATAAAGAGGTTGTTATTGTGCGTAAAGACAAAGTAGAAATTTCTACTTTAAATGGCCGTTCGGTTGAGCGCGCTCCATTTACAGCAGAACTAGATGCTTCTGATATTGAAAAGGGTACTTACCCTCACTATATGTTAAAAGAAATGGATGAACAGCCTACTGTTATCCGTAAAATTATTCAAGCTTATGAACAGGGCGAAGATGTAACGGTTGATGCTGATATATTAGATGCATTGGCAGAAGCTGACCGTCTATATATTATTGCAGCGGGTACGAGTTACCATGCTGGATTAATCGGTAAACAGTACTTTGAAAAAATTGCTGGTATCCCGGTAGAAGTGCATATTTCAAGTGAATTTGGCTACAACATGCCATTACTTTCGAAAAAGCCTCTATTTATCTTTATTTCACAATCAGGTGAAACAGCAGATAGCCGTCAAGTATTAGTGAAAATTAAAGAGCTTGGCTATAAGTCATTAACTGTAACGAACGTTCAAGGTTCGACGCTTTCTCGAGAAGCGGACTACACATTACTGTTGCATGCTGGACCAGAAATTGCCGTAGCTTCTACTAAAGCTTATGTCGCACAGATAGCTGTGTTAGCGGTGGCGGCTTATGCGGTGGCAAAGCAAACAGGTGTGGCACTTGATTTTGATTTAAAACAAGAACTGGCAATTGTTGCAAATGGTATTCAAACAATCATCGATTCAAAAGATAAAATGGAGCAAATTGCTGAAGATTACTTGAAAATTGCACGTAACGCATTCTTCATCGGCCGTAACATGGACTTCTGTGTATCGCTAGAAGGTGCATTAAAGCTAAAGGAAATTTCTTATATTCAAGCAGAAGGATTTGCTGGCGGTGAGTTAAAGCATGGTACAATTGCCTTAATTGAAGAAGGTACACCTGTATTTGCTTTAGCAACACAAAAAGACGTAGCGCTTAATATTCGCGGTAACGTTAAAGAAGTTGTTGCGCGTGGTGCCAATGCATGCATTATTGCAATGGAAGGTATGGAAGAAGAAGGCGATTGCTTAGTGCTTCCTCCTGTTCACGAACTATTAACACCACTTGTATCGGTTGTACCGTTACAGTTAATTAGTTACTATGCGGCTCTTCACCGTCGTTGTGATGTAGATAAACCACGTAATCTAGCAAAATCGGTTACAGTTGAGTAGAATGATAAAAACAACCTCTATGGGTGTTTAAAGACAAAAAAGTCGGGAACTGATACAAAAAAAGTATGGCTAACGCCATGCTTTTTTTTCTTAGATATCTAATGTTTAAGCAGATTTGGGGTAGAAAGTTGTTATATCCAATGCAGAAAACAACTCTCCAGACAAAACTCACTCCCTACTCTCTTTAAAGGGATTGTAGAATATGAGTAGAATTATATATCTATAATGTATGTATAAAACTAATAAACAGGGGGTGCTTTGTGAAAAGAAATATAAAAGTAATTGAGGATAAAAAAACCTTTTTGATAGCTATTATTTCACTTGGAATAATTTATCTATTCCTAAGTAATTATTGGCACTATCCTTCTCCACCAATTGAAACAATTACTTCAAAAGAAGTTATTAACCTATTAGATAAATCCGATAGCGGGTTTGTAAAAATTTCCACAGAAGGTGAATATGATTGGTATGTAGGAAAGACCGAATCTGCTCTTTCAAAGCATGTGTTTAGACCCCTTTCAGAAGCAGGTTGGGAGTATCAAGATGCAAGATATTATTATGATTCAAAGGGTAGACTTGAAAGCTATGACCGTATTTATGTTAAACCTCAGTCTGGTACCCAACCATCCATGACGCTTGAATTAAATATCCATATCTGGACTTCTGAAATCGATTTTTTAAAAATACGAAAAGGTATTAAATTCTAAAATTTATATCCAACATATTAAAGGTATATTTCGTTTCCTCATGAAATCCCAGTACCCGACTTTTATTTTCGTGAATGTTTAAACATAATGCAATAATGTGGGTTTGAACACCTCGTAGTACCCAACTTTTTTGTATATAATCAGTGGGTGAAATATCCATAGAGGTTGTTTCATATATCATTGACTAAAAAATTAAATTGAAAATGTGCATAGAAAAAACCAAGAAATTTTGATGTTGATTTGATATTGAATAAGAAAAAGTTACCTTCTGTCTCCACCCCTCTATTTAACGAGGGGATTTTTTAGTATATTTAGATAAAAATGAGATGTCCTGCTCATTTTTTCCGTCTAAATAAGTATAGAAAGGAGGCGGGCGAATGGATATTGAATATTACGTAGAGCAATACGGGGATTATTTATATCGCATTGCCTACATTTATACGAAAGATCGACAAGCAGCGGAAGAAGTAGTGCAGGATGTTTTTATCAAACTGTATGAAACGCAACAGTTTGAACAGAAAAGCTCGGAGAAAACATACTTAACAAGAATGACGATTAACCGTTGCTATGATTATTTGCGAAAATGGAAGGCAAAGAAAGCACAGATTGTTCATTACTTTATGAGGCAGGAGCCTAGTGGTGAGCAGGTAGTAGTGGAGGATGAGGAGCGGGATGAAATTGTGGAAGCAATTTTGAAGCTACCTTTAAAGTACCGGGAAGTATTATTGCACTACTACTATGATGACTTGTCCATTGCAGAAGTGGCATCTTACATCAATATTCCGGAATCGACAGTAGCTACGAGACTGCAAAGAGCACGTCAAAAACTGAAAGATCAATTGCCAGCAATCGAATGGGAGGTATTGCGTGATGAATAATTTAAAACAACGATTGGAACCAATACGTTTAACGAAAGCGCAAAAGCAGCAAATGATTGCCAATGCCAAAAAACCGTCAAAGAAAGAGAAATCATACATACCGGTAATTTTACCCGCTTTTCTTATTTTAAGTGTCTTTTTTGTGAGTATTAGTTTTGCGCCAAACAGCTGGACCCTTCAGCCGACGACAGCTTCCACTGGTAGTGAATCACCGTTTCACAATATATCATTAGCAGTCGTGCTTTGGTCAGTGGCAAGTTCGATTGAGCTGATTGTGATGTATTTTATCGGGAAAGCTTGTATAGCCAATACGAAACGTTGGCAAACAAATGAAAGAGTGCAAGAATGGAATGCTTTTTTATCAAAGCCGATTCAACCTAAAATTGTGGTGATCCTAACACTTCTTCTTTTATGGGGAGGAACAATTTATTTTGCGAGCCTTTGGTATAGCCAGTTAATTTTTGTCATATTATCCGTAGGTTTGGTTACATTATGGGTTTTATATGATGCTCGGGATCGCAAGCAATCACATTGTCCACATTGTAAGACCCCATTTACACGAAAACAAATTTTCCGTAAAACCTATATGCCCTATCGTGAAAAATGCGATTCTTGCCAAAAAATTATTTATTTAGAGGGTAATGCCACACAAAGTACAATGAGATATGCACTAATACCATTAGCACCGATCTGGCTACAAAATTTCCTGTCACTTCACTTTGCCTATGTATTGTTATTTTCAGCGCTAATTGTTGTATCCTTAACATATTTTTATACACCGCTTATGGTACAGTTTACTGATCGAGATACGACAATGGATGATTTTAAGAAGTGAGAATTTAAGCTTGGCAAAATATGCTAAGCTTTTTTCGTCTTTTTAGCAGTCAGCTTCGTTTATATAAAGAAGGGAGGGAGAAAGTTTGAAATCTTCCGAGTTCATTGAAGAAGTGATGCATACATATACCGACTACCTGTTTCGCATCGCCTATTATTACGTAAAAGATTCACATATGGCAGAAGATATTGTGCAGGATGTGTTCATGAAATTATATTGTTTGAACTATGTGGAACAAGGGGAACTAAAGGCGTATTTATCTCGAATAACAGCGAATGCGTCCAAAGATTATTTAAAGAGTTGGGCGTACCGCAAAATCAAGTTAACCGAAAAGTTATTTTCAAAAGAAAATGTTTTACATAGTGATCGCTTAGTGCACCAGGAGGAATTAAATACAATCGACAAAGGGATATTAGCATTGCCTCTAAAGCAAAGGGAGGCAATTGTTTATTACTATTTAGAAAGTTTATCGACCAAGGAAATTTCGGAGCTTGTAGAACGTCCCGAAAGTACAGTGAAATCGAGGCTAAAGAGTGGACGGGATTTGCTAAAGCAAAATCTTTCAAAAGAAGAATGGGAGGTGCTTTTACATGACTAATTATCGTTTAACACCACTTCGAGATACATCGAAGAATAAAAAGCGCATTATGGAACATATGCGAAACAATATGCCATCATCTAAACCAACATTTAAACGTAATTGGATGCCGGCGCTCATTGCTGTTTTCACGCTTGTCGTTGCTATATTTTTGATTGGTCCTTCTATGTATCAGGCGTTATTTAATAAACAAGATTTTATGATTGAGAAAGTTGTGTTTCCTGAAGTAGCCTATACTGCGTTAACTAACTCGACTTATCTTGATGAGACAAATGAATTTATTTATTGGACAGAGCGCGGATTTTATTCATTTGATGTTACTAGTAAGCAAGAAAGATTATTGGTAGAAACAACTCACTGGGGTTATGACTATGGAGTATCAGAAAACTGGGTTGTTTGGGCACAGCCTGTTGGAAATGAGGAGAAACTCCATGTATTGAATCGTCAAACGAACGAAGTCCAAATATATGAGACGGATTACTTTTACGGGATTGAAGTGAAGGATGATACATTGATTTATATGGGGCTCACTAGCATTGATGCGAATTCTTCAAGTGTTGCGTATAAAATGATGGATTTGAAAACAGGAGAAATCAAAGAGTTGCGAAAACATGATGGAGAAGGGGGGAATAGTCTTCCGGAGATTAATGGAAGTCTTATCGTCACTTCTGAAACAGTTGAAATGGAAAGCGGTATGTCGACTGTAATTACCGTACAAGATTATAAAGAAATAAAAGATTACGGAAACTATACAGTGCCCTATCGATCTGTTCAAAGTTTGCAGTTAAAAGGAAATCACGTTTACGGATATATGTGGAATGAAGGAGACGATGAGCCTTTTATCGGTTCAATTGATATGGAAAGCGGTCAATTCCATGCAATTAAAACTTCTTTCGAGGTACATGACTTTGCAACAGATGGTGAGCATTTTGCTGTTTCGGTACAAAGAGGCGACAGCGATACAGTATGGCTCTTTGAAAATAATGATGGCGCATTAAAGCGAGTATCTAAATTGCCAAGTATTAAAGAACGTCTTGTTTTGCCAAGATTTACGGAAGCCGGTACACTTGTCTTAAATGGAGAAGGACCAGATCTCGCCATGTACTTAATACGATTTAAATAGTGTGTAAAATATGGGTATTTAGCGTCCATCTGACTTGTAATCCCAACACGGGTGTTTTACGGTTACCAAGTTTGGCTTTACACACTAAGGGTAAATACGTTAATAGTTAGGAGGGATAGACAATGAATACTAAATTTAAGATGGGCATTATTTCTCTTTCTGCTGCCTTAGCACTTGCTGCATGTGGCGGTGAAGGGGATGAAGATACTACTCAAAATAAAACAACACAGGAAGAAACAAACGGAATGTTAAATGAACAAAGTGAAGGTGCAGAAAAAAGTAGCGAGAAAGACATGGATCACTCTTCAATGAACCATTCGGGGACAGGCGAAGTTCCAGTAAATTTAAAAGAAGCACAAAATCCAACATTACCTGTTGGGAGTAAAGCAATTATCCAGACGGATCACATGCCTGGTATGAAAAATGCTGAAGCCACAATTGCAGGAGCTTTTGATACAACGGTATATACGGTTTCCTATACACCGACTACGGGAGGAGAAACCGTTAAAGATCATAAATGGGTTATTCATGAAGAAATAGAGGACGCAGATGAAGCGCCTTTAGAACCTGGAACAGAAGTATTACTTGATGCGGATCATATGGAAGGAATGCAGGGAGCAACTGCCACAATAGATTCAGCTGAAGAAACAACGGTTTATATGATTGATTATACTTCCACAACAGGAGAACAAGTAAAAAATCATAAATGGGTAACAGAAAGCGAACTATCTTCTAAATAAAATCAGAAAGGTGTCCATGTAAAGGTGGACATCTTTTATTGGGCATCCTTCTCGAAAGATGGGTGCCTTTTTGCATTTAGTTATAAGGTAGAAGTAACAATTATAAAAAATTCAGTGGCATAAAAGTTTAGTTGCTTGAGAGGTAATTAAAATATATCTATACTTTAATTATGCAATAAGTGTTGTGTAAACGATAGTTGTTAATAGGCGGCAGAGTAGATCAAAGGGGGCTTTAAAATGAAGAGCGATTCAACATTTCAAAGAGAAGTAAAAGATTATTGGTATCCGAAATATAACAAGAATGGTTACCCTCATATTCAGCAGGGCTTCATCCTTTCTCCAGACAGGAATAAAGAATTTGATCCATTTATTTTAATGGCGGAAGACTGGTTCAAACGTGGAACATTCTCAGATCACCCACATCGGGGCTTCCAAACGGTAACGTATGTAATCGATGGAAGACTTGAACATATAGATAATGCAGGTGGATATAGCGTATTAGATGCTGGCGATGTTCAATATATGAATGCAGGTTGGGCTGCTAGACATGCGGAAGAAGCTTATGATGATGATCTTATTCATACATTACAGCTATGGCTGAACCTTCCGAAAAGCCTGAAACATACAGAGACAACTTATCAAAATATATATGTAGAAGATGCGCCTGTTGTAAATTTTGAAGGGGGCTCCATTCGAGTATATTCAGGCGAGATTGCAGGAGTAACAGGACCAATGAATAGTTTAGTCCCGATAACGATGACAGAAATTAGCCTCCGCGAAGGAGCGGAGTATACACATGTCTTACCTGAAAACCATAATTCATTTTTGTATATGCTGGCAGGAGAAATGGCGTTCGGGGATAATGAGACAAAGATTGCTAAAACAGGGGCAGCTACTTTATCCTTTTACGAAGAAGGTTCAGAAACTAATCAAAGTGAGTTGAAAATCAAAGCAGTATCGCGTTCCAAAGTGTTAATTTATTCAGGCATTCCAATCCGTGAAGAGATTGCTCTCGGTGGACCATTTGTAATGAATACAATGGAAGAAATCAAAGAGGCATTCCGAGATTTTCAGCAAGGGAAGTTTGGCGCACCGGCCGTAAAAGAAAAGTAAGTTCAAAGAAACCAGATGGAGCGAAATCATCTGGTTTCTTTTTATAAATTAAAATAGTAGATCAGCGATAACTTGGACAATTAATAAGAAAAAGATAATAGGAAGCAAAATCTCAATCCATTTACCCTTTAAATAAGGGATAATTTTAAGACCGATTTGGGAGCCAACGATTGATCCGACAGCTACTGGAACGGCAACGCCCCAATTGACAATTCCATAAAAAAGGTAAAACAAAAATGCGGTCGTACAGCTTGCAAACATAACAAAGCGGGTCATTTCAGCAGCCATTACATAGCTGAATTGTTTTTTTAGAAAGTACGTTATATTTAAAAGCGCGGACCCCGTTCCAAGCCCGCCGTCATATATTCCTATAAGAAATGGAGCTATTAAAGTAGTTTTCTCTTCAATCTCAGGTTGTTCGTTAACAACTGCTTTTTTATTACTTTTTAAAACGAAAATGAACATCACGATTAACACAATACAAGCCACAATATTCATCGTTTGTTCCGACAGTCTTGTTGCTAAAAAGGCTCCGCTTATTCCGCCAACTGCAGCGATGAGCATGAACGGGATCATTTTTTTCAGCTGTACTCTCTTTTTCATTGTCAGAACAATAACCGTAGAAAATGAAGATATGCCTGTTGCAAACTTATTTATTGCAACGGTAGCATGGATTGGGATGCCGACTAGTAATAAGGAAGGAAGTAATACAAATCCTGCCGCTCCAAACATTACACCCACAACTGCTGCAAGCAAACCAATTCCAAATAATATGAGACCATCAAATGATAGCCACTCTAGTAGTAAGTTTTCCAAACAAATCACCCCTAATGACAAAATACTGCTATACTACTCATAAAACAAATATATATATTTTGTTTATTCATAAATTTTAGTTATGAATGGGTGAGAAAATGAATTTACATACACTAAGGATTTTTACAAATGTCGCAAAGCTAGGCAGTATTACCGAAGCGGCAAATATACTGCATATTAGCCAGCCAGCTGTTACCGCACAGATTCGAAAACTTGAAGGGGAAATCGGGGTCAAGCTCATTACTGGAAAGGGAAGAGGGATACAACTAACCTCCGAAGGGGAATTTCTTTATGAACAAGGACTGCGCTTATTCTATTTAGAGGAACAAATTGATGAAAAATTTAACACATTTTTGGCGAAGAAGGAGAACGTAAAAATTGCTTCTTCTTATATATCAACAAATTATATTTTACCGTCAATAATTGCGGGTTATAAATTGGAAAATCCACAAATCGATGTGTATGTATCGTTAGGTAATGTGCAGTCAGTAGAGCGGCTCGTCCTGAATTATGAAGTCGATTTTGGCTTTGTTGTACAGAGTAATATAGGTCATGAAGATTTATCCTTTGAGAAAATACTGGATATCCCATTTTGGTTTGTAGTAAATCCAACTCATCCTCTAGCAAATAAAGAAGTATCAATTTTTGAATTGAGTGAGCATGATTTTATTTATAGAGAACGGGGCAGTTCAACGCTGGATTTACTCGAGGCAATTTTTTATACACATAATTGTCCGCTACCAAAATTCGGCTTACAAATGGAAGGTGTACTTGAATCAATAAAAGTCGTGGAAGCTGGTTATGGAATGGCCATTGCACCAGCCGTAAGTGTAAAGGAGAAATTGGTACAAGGCAGTCTGGCGCGTGTATTTGTAGATCAGGTAGAAATCAGTCAAAGCCTGTTTATTTGTACAAGGAAAGCAGATCAGAATGAGTATCCGTTTATTCAATTTTTAAAAAGGAAATTAGGAGATTTAGAAATCTAACTTCCCTTTATAATGTTAACCGTAGTTTCTATCCAAAAACAGAAGCATATAACTAGCTGCAAAAAGAATAATAGCAATTCTAGTAATAATATATATCGAAAGCTCTGATGAATTCAGTTTTCTTTCCCTCTTCATTTTTTTGAAATGTCTATAATAATAGATGGAACACAGTAATAATATAACTGCTGATATTTGAAAAATGTTCTCTAATAAATGAACCAAAAAACCGCTCCTCACTTAAGGATTTTTCCCCCTTTAGGACAAAGTAATCCATTGGGGTGGGGGGATAAATTAAACTTCATCTCAAATCAGCATGGCTATGGGTGCTGGAATCGTATTGGTCATTATTTGTGAATATTATATACAACCGTATCGAATAATTCCCCGTTCGTATAAAGTAAAATTGCCCATTCCCCTGATTTGGGTATTTTAACGCTAGAAGGAATATGAGCGTCAGCTCCATTATTCTCACCACCAAGTTTCAGTGACCAACCATCAATAAGTATTGGATGAACAGTACCTGATTCTCTATGAAAGCCAACTACTGTAAGCTCGGTATTTGTGGCATTTTCTGTTCCCCAAAGGTGCCACATCCACTTTTGACCATTTAAACTCGGCATACCTGCACCTATTACACCGGATTTGTTTTCATTGCCAATCATTCCGCTGTCCCCAAATTTTACAGCCTTTCTATCCCAATCAATTGTTTCAATATCACTCTTTTGAACAAATGAAGGAATTGTAGCAGGTAAAATAAGTTCTTTTTCTGTTTCTTCTTGAGCAGGTGTACAGCCTGTAATGCAAAGTAGCATACTGAAAAATATTAAGATTATTTTTATCCTATTCATAGTATCGCCTCCCCAAAATAACCAAATAGTTGTAAATTTTAAATGATCAACCGTACAATGAAATGACTATATTATTTCACTAAAAAAGTTCCACAAAATCTGCACATATTCCTGTTTTTATGGATGCACTATTAGGAGGATTTCTATGATCTATCAATCTCTGCTAGGTAAACAGTTCAGGCAGCTCCATCCAAAGCTACAGCATCGATATACAATGCCCTTTTATGCAAAGGGTGTCATGCATGAAATCCAAACAGGTTCTACTTTAATCAAACCTGTTTATCAACTTGGAAAGCATGTGAATTTCCTATTTCCTGAAAGTGGGAAAAATATTCCCTTTACACTCAAAAACACTTGTGACAGCAATAACACTGTACTATTTGAAAGAACGTTTTACTTTCCTACAGCAATAAGAATTTTTATAACAGCAATGCATGTCAATTTGAACAATCTAACAGCACGTGATTATTTAGGCGATCCCGCCATTGTCTCTGCTGATTTAGAATTTTTCACAACGAAAGATGGTGGTCTCATTACAAAATCCGGGGCACAAAAGCTTGTCGCAGGTCCTGTTGAAATTCCGCTGCCTTCTATTTTAGAAGCGCGTGGCAGCGCGGTTGAATGCTTTAATGAACAAAAACAAATGTATACAATTGAAATTGCTACATACAATCCCCTATTCGGTAAAATTGTCAGCTATATTGGGGAGTTTAAAGAAACAGAACCTTTTTAGCAGTTTTTCTGCACGAGATTTAATCAATAAAAAAAAGAGAAAAAATTTTTGGGGATAGTAATCGCTTACAAAATTGACACATATAAACAGATGGAATAATCTGAAAATATAACATCTGGAGGTGTGTACAATGAAGCTTTTAACCAATCCTAAGCCATTCAAAGAATTGATTCCTAAAGTTTTGCAAGTGATTTTGAATATTGGTTTATCGGTACTGGCGTTAGCTCTATGCGTCATGCTCATCGTCGAGATGGTCGAATTTCTAAAGTTTATAATTAATAGCGGGAAGCAAGAGTATAAATACTTTTTAGCAAAAATTTTAGTCTTCTTTCTGTACTTTGAGTTTATAACAATGATTGTGAAATACTTTAAAGAGGATTACCATTTCCCGCTTCGTTACTTTATGTACATCGGGATTACGGCAATGCTCCGGCTCATTATTGTCGAACATGATTCTGCATTAGATACACTTATTTTCGCAGGAGTTATATTAATTTTAATCATTGGTTACTATATTATTAATATAACTCCGAGAGAGAGACCAGTGAAGAAATATTAAATACAGTGAGTATAAGTTTCAAGTCTTAAAAGGGCTTGAGGCTTATTTTAAAGTGTAATAGCAGGTTCCTTAATTCTTAACTACATTTATTAGCCACTTATCATCCGCATCTTTTGAAACAATAAGTTTCACTTGAATATCTTTAAATATAATTTCCCCTTCTTTTCTGACTGTTGCCGCCATATTAACCGTATCTATATAACGAATATCTTTATAAGAAGCGATATATTTTAGCACCTCATTATTTGAAAGGGATTTCAGCTTTTCAACCGCAACGTCTGCATTAATACCTAACGTTATAAATTCCCTCACAAGAGTTGACTGATTAAAAAAGTTTAGCTCATCTCTATCAGCCTTTACTAGCATATTGGCAAACTGTGAACGCTTAATGGGTGTATTAGGTTTAAAGTTACCATCCTGATAGCCAGATATAATTCCGAGTGTTTCAAGTGTGGCAATTTGTTGTCCCCATGGATCCGTAAAGTAATTGCCGTTAAAGATATCCGATTTACCAGCTCCATTCTCTTTGTAGCTGTGACGTTGAATTAGTGGAATGTCATAGGCTTTTATAATGATTCCAGCAAATTGTCCACGTGTTAAAGGTTGATTTATACCAAATGCCCAATCGAAAGAATTTCCGACAGTATAGCCACGCATTATTCCATTAAAGAACAGTCTATCAATATAAGGGTAAAATTGATCTGTCTTCGGCACGTCTATATAGTCGATTCCATAATACAAATCTGAGTATTCTACCTCTTTTAAACGATTGTCCAATGCCTTTGTTAATATACTGGAAACCTGTCCACGTGTAATATTTTCATAAGGTCTAAACTTAGGTAAAGTTCTGCTAATAGCCTTTTGATCTAATAAATATTGAACAGATGGATAAAAGTTGTCAGATTCCTTTACGTCAGTGTAATGTACTTTGGCATTTGCGCCGGCACTTGTCGAAAATAACAATCCTAATGCTATACTAAGAGATACAAAAGTTCTTTTCATTTATCCAGCTCCTTTAATTATTTGGGTTAATTTTCCTTTAACATACCATGTTATTACCAGAATAATCAATAAATTGATAGAAAAGCTTTGTATTTCATTAATAATCTTAGTGAATAGAGTAATTAAAAAGTGCAGCCAAAGTACAATTTAGTGTACGTTGGCTGCACTTCTATTTGGATACATCTTTTTTTCCTTAAATTTTGAAACGACTAACAGCTGTCGCAAGGTCAGTGCTCAAGTGATTTAACTCCTCTGATGCCTGTGCGACCGATTGAATCGCATGTAACTGCTCGTCGGTCGATGCACTTACTTCTTCACAAGCAGCAGCTGCTGTTTGTGAATTCATCGACATTTCCTCGATTGTATCAAGCACACGGTCTTTGTATTTATTTACATTATCAATTTCTGAATGAACAGCAATAAATGAATGGTTTACACGGTCAATTAAATTAGATAGCTGCGCGAACAGCTCGCCCGTTGTATTAACGACTTCATTTGATTCATTAAAAGACCGCTTCATTTCATTCATACGAATTGTCACATCATGAGACTGACTTTGAAGCTGATGAATCGTTTTTTTGACGGTTTCTGTTGCCTCAGCCGATTGTTCAGCCAGTTTGCGTACCTCTTCTGCAACAACCGCAAATCCCTTGCCGTGCTCACCAGCACGAGCAGCCTCAATGGAAGCATTAAGTGCAAGTAAATTTGTCTGGGTTGAAATAGAGGAAATCGTATTCATTATAGAATCGATTGAAACAATTTGTGACTCTAACAACATAATCACCTTTGTCAGCTCTATTAGTTCCTGATCATTTTCTGTAAAGCTTTCTAAAAGGTTATCCATCTTCTGACGACCTTCCTGATTCAGGGACGCTGCTTCTTTTGTTGTTTGTTCAACTTGAGTGGATAGATTTTTCATATTGTTGATTTTCTCGCTTAAACTTGTTGATTGCTCCGTCACAATATCCGCCTGGTCAGATGTATTCGCAGCACTAATTGCAATTTCATTTACAGCTTGTGCCACTTGAACCGAAGAGGCGCTCGTTTGTTCAGCCATCGCACTTAAATGTTGTGAGCGATCATCTACTTGTTCGGAAGAGGTTTTTACAATACTAATAATATTTTTCATTTCACCAATCATTGAGTTAAAGTGGTGAGCTAAACGTCCAATTTCATCTTTTGTTTTTACATCAATATGAACAGTTAAATCTCCTTGAGATACTTTCCCCATTAATGTACCGAGGGCAAAGAGCGGTTGAACAATTTTTGAAATAAAGAAGTATAGCACGATAAAGGTAATAGTCAATATTCCAATTGTAATTAAGAAAATAATCTTTTGAATATCAGTTGCTGTACTGTTGAGACTGGATTTATCATAAATCGTGGCTATGGTCCAATCTACATTATCGATACGCTCTGAAACGATAATACTCGCCACATTATTTATTGATTCTTTAATAGTTGCAGATTCAGTTGTTTGCAGTAACTGCTTAGCGTATGGTTCCCCCGATAGGTCCTCACCTGCGAGATCGGGGTGGACAATTGCTAAGCCTGTACGGTCAAAAATGACAGGATATCCTTTATATCCAAGCTCCATTGCTGAAACCATTTCTGTTAAGTTTGTTAATAAAATATCTGCTGCAAGTACCCCGGTTACTTGGTCATTTACTTTTATGCCTGTCACCCCAGTAATAGTAAAAGTACCAGTTGCCGCATCCAAATAGGGCTCTGTCCAGCTCACGACATCCGGATTCTCTAGGCCAAGCTGATACCAAGGGCGTGTTGTCGCATCGATATCTTCGAGACCATCAAAGTGAGGCTCATACATCAACCCTTCAACGTCAGCAGTATAAATTCCGGACACATTAGGGTATGTAGCTAAAAATGTTTGAAAATCCTGACGAAGTGTTGCATCCGCTTCGTCAAAAAGCACACTATTATTCAAATAGTAGTTTTCAATTTCATCAGATTGTGCAATTATTTGAAGAGAGTTACCATAATTTTCTAAAACTGTTTGAACATTCGTTGATAACTGTTCCACAATGATCTTACTTTGATTCACAACGCTTTCTTCTGTTTTGTTCGAAATAATAATAGAACTAATGGTTGCCAATGATCCTAAGCCAATAATAATAATCATAATAACTATCCCTATTATTTTCCATTTTACTGATATTTTCATAGACTCATCCTTAAATTAATAGTAAGTTTTTACTTTTCTAATAATAATAATAGTAAATAATGAATATTGCAAAATCATTTTTTGTTATTATTAATATAATATTATTCCAAAAAATGAAGGGGGATTGAAAATGATTTTAGAAACAGAAAGACTCTTATTAAAGCCTTATGAAAAAGAATTTGCAGATGACATTTACGAGGTCGTGAAGCATAAGGAAATTGCAGATACAATGGTGATGATTCCGCATCCTTATCCTCGTGAAGTGGTGGATAGTTGGATTTCTTATTTACAGAAAAGTTTTGAACAAGGAAAGGCCTATGAATTTGCAGCATTTCTAAAAGAAAATGGCCGTTATATTGGAAATTGTGGGTTAGTTACGATTTCAAAAAATCACAGAAATGCTGAAGTAGGTTATTTTATTGATGTTTCGGAGTGGGGCAAGGGATATGCAACAGAAGCATGCAAGAAAATAATAGAATATGGATTTCAGGAACATCAATTAAATAGAATTTATAGCCGCTGCATGGTTAGAAATACCGCTTCAAGAAAAGTAATGGAAAAGTCAGGAATGATATGGGAAGGGCGCCATAGACAAGAGTTTTTAAAAGATGGTGTATATGAAGATATGGATTATTTAGCTATTTTAGCAGAAGATTATATTAAAAATAATTAGATGTTCTGTCCTTTTAGGAATCATTATTATACTTCTAATAAAACGCTTGAAATGTTGTTATAGCAATATTTTAAGTGTTTTATATTTTTGTGGGCAAATACTTCAAAAATATATAGTAAATGTCCATATATAAGGGTAGTAATTTATATGAACGATAGTTTTTATAAAAAAGGAGGTTTTATTTTGAAGTTGCTTGTCGGATTAAGCATAGTGATATTATTTTTCTTCGGATGTTCAGCAAAAGAAGACGAACAGGTTCAGCCTTTGCCTGCAAATGAGGACATACAGGTTGATGGACGATATGAAGCCATCGTAACTAACCTTAATGCACCATGGGCAATTAATAAGCTCGGTGATAGTTTTTATATTACGGAGCGTACAGGTAATATTGTAAAGGTAGAGCAAGGTGAAGTAGTAAGACAGGAAGTAAGCTTGGAACAAACACTTTCAACTGCTTCAGAGGCAGGCTTATTGGGACTTGTATTAGCACCGGATTTCGAACAGTCAAATAAAGCATTTGCGTATTATACTTATGAAAAGGGACAAGAACAGTTTAATCGGGTTGTGTTACTTCAATTAGAAAACAATATATGGCAAGAGCAGCAAGTGCTTGTTGACGAAATCCCAAGTGGAACTTATCATCACGGTGGTCGTTTGAAAATAGGTCCAGATAACATGCTTTATGCTACAGTGGGTGATGCGTCAGATCCTGAAATTGCGCAAGATACGGATTCGTTAGGTGGAAAAATATTGCGTCTGAATTTAGATGGCAGTATTCCAAAGGACAACCTATTCCCTGGCTCATATGTATATAGCTATGGGCACCGGAACCCGCAAGGCATCACTTGGTCTCCGGATGGAAAAATGTATGCGAGTGAACATGGGCAAAGTGCGAATGATGAAATTAATGAAATTGAAGCAGGAAAAAATTATGGCTGGCCTACTATTGAAGGGGATGAAGAACAAGAAGGATTAATGTCTCCTTTATTTACCTCAGGTGAGGGAACGACTTGGGCTCCTTCAGGTATGGCTTTTTACAATGGAAAGCTATATGTTGCTGCACTGAGAGGGACGGCGATACTTGCTTTTAATTTAGATACAAAAGAAGTGGAAGAAATCGTTAATGATGTAGGTCGAGTACGGGATGTTTGGATAGAAGAAGATAAACTTTACTTTATTACGAATAATACAGATGGTCGAGGAAATCCATCTAATAAAGATGATCAGCTATACTCATTGGACTTATAGAATAAAAAGGGGCTAGTAAAAGCAGATAACTTTTACTAGCCCTTTTACACGTCGTCTTTTATTCAGACTGTTCTTCCCAAAACAAATCGTCCAACGTTTTATTTAATGTTTTACAAATCGCTATGCACACACTTAATGTTGGATTGTATTTCCCGAGCTCAATGAGTCCGATCGTTTGTCGAGTTACCCCCACTTTTTTAGCCAATTCATCCTGCGATAAATCATGTTCAATACGAGCCATTTTTAAACGTACATTTTTCATCTGTATTCACCACGTATCTTCATCATCTTTTAACATCTTATCATTTACTTGTTTGCTTTTCTTCACAGCTGATTGATGGCCAATAAATAAAAATAGCGCTAGAAACGGTGCGTAAATAAGCAATGAAATTAAAAATACCATAAAGAAATATTCTATCGCCTGGGCATTACTGTCTGCATAGTTGATGCCACTATTTAATCCCATTGCTAAAGCGATTACGACACCAGTAAAAATGCCGATAAAAATAGTCTTGGTGCTATAGCGGAATTTACTATTCGCATCATGGATTTCAACCTCTTCCGATAAAACCCCCGTATACATCGCGCGGTAACTATAATAAATACCGCATGCTATTAGGATAATAAGTTCAGTTGCTATATACTCGACACCGCGACCGTAAATAATCATTTTAGTAATTAATGAAATAAGACAAATAATGGATACGATGTAGTAAACTTCACGATAAATTTTGTTTTGGATATTTTGTACACGTTCATCAACAATTTTACGATTAAATAACCCCATAAATAACGCCCCTTTATTCTATTTGATAATTTCATTATACAATATAAATTACATAATGCAATTTATATATGTCATAAAGTAATGTATTTTTTGCTTTGAAAATACGTTCAAATGACTATTAATGTATTTTAATTAATGATATGTTATTTTCATACAATTATTTTAAATGCGGAGGGTATATAAATGCTTGATACGATTAGAAGTGTTAGCGATGGGGATCAAATTATAGAAGTAATTCATGCAGCGTTTAAATGTTATGAAGATGATCCGATGCCCTCGAGTGCGTTAATTGAAACGGCATCAACAATTAAAAAAGAGCTTGAAAGTAATGTACTAATATTTGGTGCAGAAGTTCTAGGACAGCTTGCTGGGGTTGTAAAGGTTAGATGTTTTAAAGATCATTTTTATTTTTCAAGGTTATCAGTGTTGCCTGAATTCCAAGGGCAAGGAATAGCAAGTGCGATTGTAAGATATATTGAAAAGCAGGCAATACAAGAGCAGACGCCTTATGTACGCTGCAAAGTTCGGAAATCGGAAGGGGATAATATTCGTTTGTATAAGAAGCTGGGGTACCATATTTCACAAGAAGAAGTAATGACGAGCCCATTAGGTTTTGTTATGGAGACGGTAACGATGGAAAAGGAGATTGATTGGGAAGGAAATTAAACCACCAACAAGATTACTGTTAGTGGCTGTATGATTATTTCACCTCTATACTAAACACATAAGAGGCACTTCCTTTACTCCAACGACTGGAAACGACATAAATATAAACGCCGCGTTCTTTTGGGGCAGTAATTGTATTATCCACAAATTCTATTTCACCTATATTGTCATTGTTCCAAACTGATATAGAAATCTCTTCGGTTGGTTTTTTATTAAACTTGATTTGAAGTTTGCTTTGGGGTGCCACAACCGTTGGAACTACTCCCTTTTCCTTTATTTGTTCGGAAGGTGAAATGTAATCGACACATTGCTGTCGCCAGATTTCATTCCAACAATAAGAACTTTTCAAAACCGTCACTCTTCTATCATCTGTAGTAACCGATGCATTAGGCACACCGCTATTTGTCGTGATAAAAATGACTATAATTACAATGGAAAGCAGAGCGCCTATTCTATGAGCCTTCATACATCACCTCTCCTTGGGAAAATAGGTAAGGATCTATCTGGAAAGTAGACTTAGATAGATCCTGAAAACAATTTTTATTTTATTACTCCATGGAGCGTTAAGGCTTGTAAAAAGACTTCACTAATATGAAGCATAGATTGCTCATCAACATCAAATTTCGGATGGTGATGCGGGTAAATAGCATTAATGTCGTCATTACCGCCACCAACAAAGAAGAATGTACCGGGCTTTTCCTGCAAATAATACGTGAAATCTTCAGCACCCATACGAGGCGGTACATTGACAACTTGAAGCTCAGGTAAATTGTTCGAAACAGCTTCACGTAATGCAACTGTTTCAGTAGGATGATTGTATACAGCATCATAGCCGCGTGTATAGTGGAAATCGAGCTGGGCATCGTACTGAATTTCAATTGCTTTACATAAGTTATTTAGTTTTTGCTCTACCATATTGCGTACGTCCGGATTAAAAGTACGTACAGTCCCTGTTAAATAAGCTTTATCAGGAATAACATTGCCGACTGTACCACTCTCGATTTTGCCGACGGTAATTACAGCGGATTCAATTGGATCGGTATTACGGCTAACAATTGGCTGCACACCAAACACAAATTGTGCTGCTGCCATAATCGGATCAATCGTTTCGTGCGGAGATGCGCCGTGACCTCCTTTTCCTTGAATCGTCAGTTCGAAAAAGTCTGCAGCGGCCATTGAATAGCCTTCACAAAACAGTACCGTACCAACCTCGCTCCAGGATGAAACATGCGCCCCATATACGTAATCGACACCTTCCAAACAACCTGCCTCTACCATCGCTTTTGCCCCACCAGGAACAACTTCTTCAGCGAACTGGTGAATAAAAACGATATTGCCGTGTAGAATTTCTCGTGCATCGGCAAGTGCTTTGGCTAAACCAAGAAGCGCAGCAGTATGAATATCGTGTCCACACGCATGACTTACCCCATCAATTTTAGATTTGTAGGACACATCCTTTTCATCTTGAATCGGAAGTGCGTCAAAATCTGCACGAAATGCAATAGTTGGTCCATCATAAGCCCCTTTTAGAAACCCAACAACGCCATTACCGCCAACGTTTTCTTTTACTTCAATGCCTAATGAAGCAAGTTTATCAGCGATAAGTTTTGGTGTATTTACTTCTTTAAAAGAAAGCTCAGGATACATGTGTAAATGTCTACGGATTTCAATCATCTCATCAAAATTGGCTTGTAGCTTTTCTAAAATGCTCAATTCATCCACCCCTAAATTTTATAGTTGTAACGCTTCCCACTCTTCTCGTAAAACCCCCATACGAATTGAATCATAATATTGACCATCATAATAGCGGACTTTACGAATACGTGCTTCCATTTGCATGCCGAGTTTTTCACCTACACGAATCATACGTTCATTGCCTGACCAAGTTGTGAGTCCAACCCGAACAAGTGGCATTGACTCAAATAAATGTCCAATCCATAATTTCAATGCGCGTGTGCCAATACCTTTGCCCCACGAGCCAGCTTCGTGTAAAACAATGCCGATTTCGAGCCATTTGGAAGGCTTATGCTCCCAGTAATACGTAATAATTCCGCGTACTACACCAGCTACTTCAATAACCCAATAGCTATCATCGCCAATCCAATCGCGCTTTGTTTGAATGAAGCTTTCGTAAGGCATAGCTTTATGCGGATAGTAGGGTGCATCCCACTTTTTCCATTCAGGCTGTTCCTCTTTATATATAAGCTCCCATAAGCGTTTCATATCATTTTCTACAATTGGTCGAATCGTTAAATCTTGATCTTTATACATTGTTCTCCTCTTTTCAAGCGTTCTTTTTTGTAATAGATTGAAAAGAGCATAGTTCTACTTTCCAATCACCTAGGTTGTGTGTTTCATTAAGTTCATTAATTTCTATTTATTAACTTAATATTATTTTATCAGAAAATTAAATCAATTATTAGTGGTGTTTCATTAAAAAAGGAATATGAAGATGAGCCGTGTTTGGGATGGCTCTCTTGCTGTTTTTAGTAAATATTCGATTTTAATAGAAAATAAATGATATTTATAAGAGAATTATTGTAATAGATAATAAAAGTAGGGGTAAAAGGTAAAGATTAATGAAAATGAGCCGAGTTTAATGATAAGAACTATTAATATTGCTTATTAAGAACTATAATAATCCATTAAAGCGTAATGGGAATATAAATAATAATAGAATATCAATAAATTAAAAGTGAGGTGGAGAAATGGCTGTGGTAGAGCAAACAAATGTCCTAGGATCCATCCAACTGACAGTAGAAGAATTACAAAATATAAAATTGGCATTAGATGAAGCCTCTATTTTAGCTGTTACTGACCAGCGCGGTGTAATTACAATGGTTAACGACCGATTTTGTGAAATATCTAAATATGAAAGAAATGAGCTTATTGGACAGGATCACCGACTGTTAAACTCAGCTTACCACCCAAAAACTTTTTTTAAGGAAATGTGGCGCACAATTGGTTCTGGACAAACTTGGCATGGTGAAATTTGTAACTGTGCAAAAGATGGTTCAATATATTGGGTGCAAACGACTATCGTGCCATTTCTAAATTCCAAAGGAAAACCGTATCAATACATTTCCATTCGTTCAGATATTACAGCTCGGAAGAAAATCGGAGAAATGATACATATCGCCCATCATGATGATTTGACAGGACTGCAAAATCGCCGACAATTAATAAATGACTTAAATAAATTGATAGAAGTAGAAAATCAGCCATTCACACTTATGCTGTTTGATGTAAATCGTTTTAAAAATATTAATGATGGTTTAGGTCATCATATAGGTGATATTTTTTTGGTTGAAATAGCCCAGCGAATGAAAACATTAAATAGTGATGAAGTCACTTTTTACCGGTTAAGTGGCGATGAGTTTGTTTGTATTTTAAAGGAACCCGAATTACTGGAAAAAATTGCGGATGACCTCCAAAATAAAATTCAGCGGCAATTCGATTTAAATAATCATAAATTTTATGCATCAATTAGTATTGGAGCCGTGAATTACCCCGAACACGGTCAGTCAGCGCAGGATATCCTAAAATATGCAGATATTGCGATGTATGAAGCGAAGAAAAGCAATAATAAAGGCTATGTAATTTATAAAAAGCAGCAACGTTTTTCTCATAACCAAATGCTGAAATTAGAGACGAGATTGCATGATGCAATTATTAACGAGGCTTTTGAGCTATATTACCAGCCTAAAGTAAATTTGCAGACGAATAAAATTGATGGAATGGAAGCCCTAATTCGTTGGTTTGATGAGGAGCTTGGCTTTGTGGCCCCGGATGAATTTATACCATTTGCAGAAGAGGTTGGTTTTATAACAGACATTAGTGAATGGGTAATTGCTACGGCTGGACGTCAAGTTATGGAATGGAACAAACAATTTAACTTAAAACTACGTGTCGCGGTTAATATTTCGCCAAGCCATTTAAAAGCAGAAGATTTTATTGAGCGTTTGAAAAATATACTAAAGACCAATGATATTTCGCCAAGTTCATTGGAAATAGAAATTACCGAAATGAGCTTTTTAGATCAAAATACAGATTTACTGAACACGATAATGCAATTGAAAGAAATGGGTATTACATTAGCCATTGATGATTTTGGTACAGGGTACTCATCATTGAGCTATTTAAAAAGATTTCCGGTTGATCTACTGAAAATCGATCGGTCGTTCATCCATGAAATGTATAAAAATGAAGCGGATGTTGCAATGGTCTCAGCTATTATAACGTTGGCGCGGGCACTTGATTTAAAGATAGTTGCAGAAGGTGTAGAAGAAAACAAAGACTTGTTGCTACTACGTGAATTTAACTGTGAGTTTGTCCAAGGTTACTATTACAGCCGACCATTAAATATTGAGGATTTTTCAAAACGTTTAAGTGAGAAGGGTATACGAGTATAACTATCCACGCATGTTGATGTATATTAATTTTGTGAAAAGTTTTAAGAAGCTAAGAATAAAAAGCCATGGCTTGCCCTAAAAACTGATAGAAAAACCATGGCGGTTACTTATTTAATTCCATATTTCCGGTCTAATGTGACAATACGTGCGTCGTCATTTGGTCGATTCATAATTAAGTCAGCTATAATTTTCGAGCCGAGCATGCTATAAACTGTGCCATTGCCGCCAAAGCCAAGCAAATAATAATGATTTGGGTCTTCTGGATGTTGCCCGATAAATGGAAGGTGGTCTAAAGATTCCCCGAACGATGCACAATATTTGTATGGTGCATGAAACGTTTCGTCAGGCAATAACTCATGGAGTTTATCGATTAGCTCACGTGCCATCGCGTCGACTACTGTTTCATGTTTGGCGGGTGATGATTTTCTTTCATCCAACCCACCGATAATAATGCGATTGTCCACCGTTTTTCTCATATATAAATATGGACGGGCCGTTTCCCAAATTAGTGCATCCTCAAACCAGCCTTTAAAGCTTGGTTTTTGCTCGGTAACAATCGCATAGGAGCGATTAATGTCAGCGCCCTTTATTGTTGCATACGGGAGCCGCTCATAACCTGTTGTATAGACGATCCGTGATGCTTTAAAGTCACCATTCATTGTTCGCAGAATAATCTCATTTCCTTCGTTTTCAATCACATTGGCGTACGTGTGTTCAAATAAATCCATTCCTTGCCCTATTAGCTGTTCTGCTAAGGAAACAACAAATTTATAAGGATTTATTTCTGCATCATCATTCGTGTACAATGCAGCAGGCGCTTTAAAAGGCAACCGCTTTTCTACGACAAGTTCGTTCCAGAACTCAGCAGGAAAACCGTGTTTTATTAACATCTCACATTCTTTTTCCAGTACTTTTACATCGCCTTTTTTACTTGCATAACAAATGCTCGGGCGTCGAATAAAATCTGCCTGATCGAGCAATGAATGTGCTATTTCCTCTAATTGGTCTACGGCTTTATAGCAAAGTTTATAAAAGCGCACTGCATCCTCTTCACCTATCAATTCGCTTAATTCATGTAGCTGGATGTCATTTGAATATTGGAGGAGTCCAGTATTGGCGGCAGTACTGCCAGAGCCAATTTCGTTTCGTTCTAACACGGCTACTTTTAAGCCCTCATCAATCAATGCCTTCGCTGTTAATATTCCACTCATTCCAGCACCGACCACGATGACATCGTAATGCGGTCTAATGGGTGGGTTCGAATGTTGTTTTTTAACGAATGTACTCGGCCAAAACAATAAGCCGTTGTGTAATTCCATATATAGTCCCCCTTGAGATGATCTAGAGAATATTTCCCGTTCTTTACTATTTCTAATCTTGGAATTTTTAGATTAAATAAATATGGGTAAAGAGGAAAGAATGGAAATTAGAAGGAGGTATAGTAGATGGATCCTTATATTTTTGGATTTTTTGCATTAGCTTATATTGTTATCTTAATTTGGGGAATTACGAAACATAAAAAAACAGCCTCGGCAATTATATTTTTTGTCATCCTTGCCCTTATTTATGATAATGCAATATTAGCGGTAGGACACTTGTTTGGAGAAGGGGAGTTACTAAAAAATTTAAGCTATGGACGATTCTGGCTTCACGCAATCTTTACCCCAACATTGATTATTTTTTCATTATTCGTTATGAGAGAAGCGAACATTCAGTTTGCCTATAAAAAATGGGTTGCCTTTTCATTTGGTGCTTTATGGATTTTGGCAATGATTGTCGAGTATTTTACGGAGCTAAGTGGTCTTGAACTCGCACCACAAGAGTCATATGGGGTACTTAACTATAGTACAACTGAAGCCGCATCAGGACCTCCACTCATGATTTTAATAGTTCTTGTAGCATTATTAATCGCTGCAATTATGCTTGCTTGGAAAAGAAAGTGGTGGTGGATGCTTGTCGGAACAATCTTTATGACAATTGGCAGTGCGTTCCCGCTCGATATCGGGAGCGATGCGATTACAAATGCATTCGAATTATTTTTAATTGCAACGTTAATGTGGACAGCCATCCATTTTTCAAATGAAAGAGAGCATAAAAGATATTAATAAATAATTGTGCTAGTTTTTTACTTAGCACAATTATTTTTTGTACACTACCTTGCAATGAACAATAGTGTTTGATACACTACTGTATATAAAACAATAGTGAGGTGTGAGGTGAAGTAGTGAATCCTCAATTTAAAAAAGGTGTATTAAATTTATGTGTACTCGCCTTGTTAGAGCAGAAAGATATGTACGGATATGAGCTTGTCCAGGCGATCTCAACACAAATAGAAATTTCAGAAGGCTCGGTCTATCCGTTATTGCGCAGGCTCACAAAAGATGGGCTTTTCACAACGTACTTAATGGAGTCTACAGAGGGACCGCCACGCAAATATTATCAAATTACCGAACAAGGCATTGAACAACTAAA
Source organism: Solibacillus ferritrahens (assembly GCF_037027585.1). Lineage (NCBI taxonomy): Bacteria > Bacillati > Bacillota > Bacilli > Caryophanales > Caryophanaceae > Solibacillus > Solibacillus ferritrahens. The sequence goes on from NZ_JAXCLE010000010.1 coordinate 34,581, forward strand.
CAGCTTACGTAATGAATGGGAAAGTTTTATTTCAGGTGTAAATACTTTAATTCAAGGGAGCAAATAAAATGAACGAACAACAATTTTTAATTTTACTTGATCACCATTTAGAAAAATTACAGCAGCAAGAGCGTGAGGATATTCGCCGAGACTTTGAGGAATACTTCGAAAATGGCCGTGCCGAGGGGAAAACGACAGAGGAAATCATTCAATCGTTCGGAAATATAAAGGAGTTGGCCGAAGAACTTCTTGCCTCATATGATGAAGAGGATTTCACAGAGAATATGGCCATTATGAAAAATGATGAAACGTTTCCATATCGCAATGTAGAGATAGAAGCTGACGGAGTTAACATATTAATTATTCCAACAGATGCTAGTGAGGCAATGATTGAAGCAAAGGATAAGGACAACTTAACAGAAGCAACGATGGAAATTAAAAATTACACACTTTTTATTTCCGTAAAGCGTCAAGAACAAGTTCGCCGTTTTTGGTTTATAACAATAATAGGGTCAATCAATCCAATAGATACGGTTATTCATTTGCCGAAAAAACAATATGAGAATCTCACAATCAATAATGACAATGGGCGTATTAAGGTGTCCGAAACAGTCGCACAGCAATTTTATTTAAGATCAGATAACGGTCGTATTTTAACAGATCATATTCAAGGGAAGATGCTTGATGCTCACTCTGCTAATGGGCGTGTTGTACTTACAGAAACTAATATTAAAAATGTAAAAGCAAGTTCTAATAATGGTCGAATTATTGCAGAGAATGTAGTGGGTCAGGAACTTCAATTAGAGTCTGATAACGGACGTGTAGAACTGAAAGATGTTGTAGGTGAAATTAAAGCACAGTCACGAAATGGACGGATTGTAGCCCAATTAAAAACTGTTCAATCCCCATTAAATTTTGCATCCGATAATGGGCAAATTTTATTGAGCACAGAAGGAAAGTTAGAAAATGTTGAAATTGAAAGTTCGACTGCCTGGGGTTCTGTCTCCATTTATAATGAAAAAACGTCGCATTATACACATGGAACGAAAGAACATCGAATTCAATTGAAAACTAGTAATGGGAAAATTACAGTAGAGGATCGGTTAGTCCTGTAATCATTGTAAAAATTAGAATTTCATCGTCATAATCCGTATAATAAAACTACTAATGATAGTTGAAATGGAGTCGTTAACGATGAAAACATATAGCTTTAAATTATTTGGTGGCTATAAGGTGATGCTTGACCAAAAGGATATAATAATTGACTATGCGGGGGAGAAGTTCCTTTTTATAAAAAAAGCAAAACCTCGCAAAAAGGCCATTCCTTATCAGGAGATTTTACGAGTAGATTATAAGGAATCCGGTATGACATTCGGTTATGTACGTCTTATTACCGAGCACAACGCCCCCTATGTTAGCAGTTCTTATGTTGCTCAGCATGATGAAAATGCCTGGATGGTAGAAAAAGATGAAATCGGTAAATTAAACGAAGTGTTGGATTTACTGAAAAAACAATGTAAAAATATAGAGTTCGTTCATATGAAAGCTTAGCTAATATGCTAGGCTTCTTTTTTTGTGCTATAAAAAAGTACCCAAAAATTTTGGGCACTTCCTTATATATATTAAATTGTTTGCATTTTTGACCACAGCTGCTTGTAATAGGAGTGGGAGTTAATAAGTTCTTCATGTTTGCCTGCGCCTGAAAGCTGGCCTTCTTCAAATAGTAGTATTTGATCGGCATTCGTAATCGTTGAAAGACGATGGGCAATAATAATCGTCGTCCGGTTTTTCATCAATGCCTGCAAAGCAAGCTGAACTTCTCGTTCTGATTCATTGTCTAAATTAGATGTTGCCTCATCTAATAATAATATTTGGGGGTTACGTAAAATTGCTCGGGCTATCGCAATTCGTTGTTTTTGACCGCCGGATAATTTAATGCCGCCTTCACCAACCTCGGTATCCAGGCCCCGATCCAATGTCATAACAAAATCATATGCATATGCAGCTCGTAATGCTTCCACAATCTGCTCCTCTGTTGCATCATGTTGACCGTATAATACATTTTCACGTATTGATCCGTTCATAAGCGGTGCATCTTGGGTTACATAGCCGAACAGCTTCCGCCATTCATATAAGTTGTATTGTTCTATGTTCGTCTGTCCATATAAAATTTCACCATCTGTCACTTCATAAAAACGTTCAATTAAGGAAAACATCGTCGTTTTCCCTCCGCCACTAGTACTTACAAATGCGGTCGTTTTGCCAGCAGGAATCGTAAAGTTCATTCCTTTTAAAATAGGCTGCTCGGCATACTGAAACTTTACATTTTGAAAGACAATTGCCTGGGCAGTAGTTGGGATAACAGAGCCAGGGATCTTTTCTGTCGCCTGTGAAATGATGGATTGGATACGCTCTGTGGCACCGAGTGCTTTTTGTAATGCAGTAAAAAATGTAGCCATTTGTGTAAATGGAATAATAATTTGTACTAAATAAATCATAATTGCTACAAGTGCTCCTGAAGAAATTGCACCGGTAGAAACTTGAGTACCACCGTAACCGAACAAGAGAATTAGAACAACCATCATAATAAGTGTCATAATTGGGGACAAAATAGCTAAAATTTTAGCTTCCTTTAGACCGAATCGATAAAGCTGCTCAATACGGTCTTCTCCGCGCTCCTTTTCCAAACGCTCAGTTTGAGACGATTTCACGAGTCGAATATTCGATAATACCCGGCCTAGATGTCCGCTGAAAGAAGCAAGTTCATCTTGATTGGCTTTTGCTATTTTATGCATTCTTTGTCCAAGCGGTATTGTGACAAATATGGCAAGTGGCACAGCAATTAACATAAGCAATGTCATCTTCCAGTCAATCCACAATAAAATTGCTATCGCTCCAATAATGGAGAAAATACCTGAAACGAAGCTGACAAGATGACTCGTCACTAATTCTTTAACAACGCTTGTATCTTGTGTAATACGGCTCATCGTTTCACCCGATTCATGGGCATCAAAATAAGGTGTTTTTAAATGTAAAATATGCTGCCAAAGTGTATTGCGTAAATTTGCAACAATACGCTCTCCGAGCATGCGCATTAAGAAATAGGTAAGACCACTTAGTATTGCTTGAATAACTAAAATGATAGCTACAGCGGTTACCGCTGTCCATGCAAATCCAGTACTCGAAAAATCATTGATCATATTCATTGTAAAGAGAGGCACGGCTAAAGATGCGAGTGTTTCAATAATGCTTAACGCAAAAACAACAATAACTAGTCTTTTTGGGAATTTGCTTTTTTTTACGAGTGCCCATAATTGCTTAAGTTGAACGTTCATGTAATAACCTCCTCATGTATTTTCAATCGCTCAACTTGTTCCATTAGCCATTTTTCCTCTTCGGTAGTAAAAGGAATAGCAAATAACCAATTATCAACTTCAATAGTCGCATACTTCTCAAATTCCTGAACTAAACTTTTCGCTAAATCCTGTGGAATAATATTAAATAAACGTTCAAGTATCTCTTTTAAGACAGTATCTGAAGGTGGACACATAAAAGCTTGCTTTAGTTCATGTACACTTTCAATATAGCGCCGATTAATTTCGATAAAGTTCATATCAAAATAGCTATACATGCGGTCGATTAGCTGCTCAGGAAGGTATTGCTTTAAATAGTCCCTTTGAGCATCCTCTGTTAGTAAACTATGGATGACGAGCAATAATGTTGTAGGATCAACCGCAGTATGATCTTGGTGTATGTGAATGGCGGTATCGATTGTTGAAATCATTTGTTCAAGTTGTTTTTTCTTTTTGAGTAACTGGTATTTTTGCTGTTCCAAAGATTCGAGTATGGAATCGTTCTTTTTCAGAAGTTCCTTAATATCCTCCAGAGAATATTCAAGATATTTAAATGTTAAAATCTTTTGGACTGTAATTATATTGTCATCATTATAATAGCGTTGCCCACCAGCAGAAATATAGGCTGGGTACAATAAACCTTTTTCTCCGTAATACCGCAATGTACGAATTGTAATGCCTGTTTTTTTAGAAAACTCCCCAATTGAATACATTCATTTCACTCCCTTATATGTAGTATAAAAGCTAACGTAACGTTACATGCAATAAAAACAATTAAAATATTTTTCATGTATTAAAAAAAATATGACGTATTTGTCGAAAGCTGTTGCAATATGTTTCACGTGAAAACTTTTGACCTAAATTTAACTGTATAGATTAAAGGGGTATAATAAAAATTTGTAAGAATCAAAAAATATTAACAATTAACATAGAAAAAAATTACAATAAATACTATTATATTTAATAAGAAAGAGTTTGATTGTTAAGTGGAATTTCGATTTTTATATACAAAGTGTTTACAACAACGATGATAGCGAGGAGAGAATGTGTATGATTCGAAGAATTTTGTTTCAAATTGTAATAATATGTATATTTATGGCTACGGCAACCGGGGTAGGGTATGCTAATACATTTCCCGATGTTCCGAGTGACACAAAATTAAGCGAAGAGCTTAATGTTTTAAGTGATTTTGGAGGAATCGCAATAATACCGAATGAACCTTTTCGGGTAAATGATGCAATAACAAGATATGAAGCTGCAGAAATGATCGTTCGAACAATGCAAATTGATTATGAAGCTTCACCAATTCCTACATACGAGGATATTTCAGAAGAAGACCCACGCATGCCCATTATCGCAGCGATTACAGAGCTACGTATTATGACAGGGTTTGAAGGCAAGTTTAACCCTGATGCAAAGTTGACACGTGCCCAGGCAGTAAAAATTCTGGCACAGGCATTTGGGTTATCAGGGCAAGCACCGATAACTTATAAGGATATTCCTAAAAATCACAGTGGATCAAATGCTATCCAAGCTTTTGTAGCAAATCAAATTCTATTTCCTGCAAAAAACGAAAAGTTCAATCCAAATGCAGTGATGACACGCGGGAACTTTGCTTCTTATACAGCAAGAATTATCGAGCCTACATTGCGACCTTCAGAACCAGAACAACCAGTTTTTGAAAGCTGTGCAAAAGATACCAATAAAAAAAGATATGTAGTCGATGTTGCAGTCACAAACTTCTGGAATAAACCAAATCAAGCGCGTGCTGTTGATTATCCTTCGACGAAAGATCCAGTAGAAATGCAAAAGTGGGTTTCATCGTTAAGTTTGTCACAAAAAAAGTGGCTGGTAGGACGTACAGATACACAAGCATTATACGGGGATGAGGTTGCGTTGCTTGAAACAAAAGGAAAGTGGCAACGTGTGGCGGCAAAAGATCAATATGTACCGTATTTAAAGGAAGGCTATCCGGGCTGGGTACCCAAAACTCATATTGTAGCAACGAATAAAAATTATGATGACTGTGCCATTGCCATTATTACATCACAAAAAGCACACTTATTAGAGGAAGACGCAAAAACAAAATTCCTTCAGATTAGTTATGCAACGATACTACCTATAATCGAGGAAGACGCAAAGTACTATTACGTTGAGACACCAAGTAATGGCGTTAAACTATTAAAGAAGGGGGACGCAAAATCGTATACAGCATACAGCAAAGTCCCTAAACCAACTGCACAAACGATTATTAAAGAAGCGAAGCGTTATTTAGATCTTCCATATTTATGGGCAGGAACATCTTCATGGGGCTATGATTGCTCAGGAATTTTATATGCGGTATTTAGATCGCACGGCATTATGATTCCCCGCGATTCATTTTACCAAGCGACAGGTGGGAAAGCCGTTGCAAAGAAAGACTTAAAGCCTGGAGACCTTGTATTTTTTGCTTATAATGGCGGCAAAGGAAAAGTATATCATGTCGGTCTGTATGTGGGAGAAGGCAAAATGCTGCATGCACCACATTATGCGTCAAAAGTGAAAATTGAATCGATGAATAATGGTGCCTATAAAAAGAATTATTCTGGAGCAAGACGTTATTTATAGAAAATAGGGTGTGTTAAAAGTGAAAAGCTTTTAACACACTTTCTTGTCTTTTTATATGTATTATTAATTGTCATATGGGTATATGTATTAAAATAGAGGAAAAGAAGGAGGCGTATTTATGAATAGTTGGCTTTTAGCTTCAATTATAATATTAGGAATAGCAGTTGTTCTATTAGTAGGATGTATAGTAGCTGTACTAGGACCAATAAAAAAAGTCGTCACTTTATTATTGGCACGTGTTGAAGGCATTCAAAAACAGTTAAGCTATATACAAACAGAAACGGTAAAGTTAACGGAAACGATGGATCGTATAAAAACAGATATTGAATTTAAAAAGGACTCTGTTCAGTCGGTCATTCAATCGGTAAAAAACACCGGTATTGTATTAAACCAGGTAAGTGATGTCTCCTATGACAAGACTTCGGCTGTTTTGAAAAAGGCAAATAATGATTCACAGCGACAAGCAGAAGTGAAAGAGTGGACAAATATAGTAATGAGTTATGTAAATCGCAAAGCACAATAAAGAAAAGACGTAAGACTGTGTTAAAAGTCAGGTTGACTTTTAACACAGCTTTTTTTGCTTGAAAAAGTATAAGAGAAATGAAGAGCAATAATTATGAAAGCGTTTTTATTCTGTACTACAACAGATGATGCTAATTAATGATCTATTCTTCTAAATAAAATTTAAAACTAAAAAAACTGAGGTGTCACAAAGTGTTCAAAGAAAGCGTTTCAATTTTGAACACATTGTGAAAAGGGGTATTTCTCACTTTTAATTTTATAAAATGGGAGTACAATATGAATTAAGTAAGTTGTTATACAACAAGTAGCAAAAGTCATTGGGGAAAAGGCTTTTTAAAATAACAGGTTTTAAAAAAGGAGAAATGAAACATGTGGGTAGTAACAGTATTTAACCATATAAATGATATTCGTATGTTCGAATATACGACAAAAAACGAAGCAGCAACACAATTAGCAAAATATACAAATGCAGTTTTATCATACACAAAATAAAAAAACAAAAGGAGCTGAAAAATATGTGGGTAGTAACTATTTTTAACAATCCAAATGATATCAGAATGTTTGAATACACAACAAAAAAAGAAGCATCGGCAATTTTAGCTCAATACAAAAATGCGGTATTATCTTTTACAAATTAATATTAGAAAAGTCTATGCTGTAAGTGAAAAAGCTTACCGCATAGATTTTTTTTTAGGGAAAAACAGTAAAGGGTGTTGCCCCACCTTTCTCATTTATTAGAATCAAATGATATGTTAAACGAGAATGGTCTGAATTAGAATGAGTTGTTGCTCTAAGGGAGGTATAACTCTTATTTATTATAAAATAATTATTATAAAATAATTCCTTGATACAAAGATAATGTATAAGTAACGAAATTTTATAATTGAAGTACTTTTTAATGTTAATATAAATTATTTGATATTACTGTTGTTCATGGGTTTGCCCATTCTAAAAGTAAAATCCCACAATTTATGTAGCTACTAGTTGACGAAATATTATTAATGTAAGATAATTTTAGATGGTAATAATAATTATTTTGTAATAATTATTCAATGATATTTATATAGGAGGAATTTTAACATGGCATTAATCGGTAAAGAAATAGCACCATTCGCTGCAAAAGCATTCCAAAAAGGCGAATTCATCGACGTATCTTCAGAAAACTTCAAAGGACAATGGTCAGTAGTATGCTTCTACCCAGCAGACTTCACATTCGTTTGCCCAACTGAGTTAGAAGACCTACAAAACGAATATGCTACTTTAAAATCTTTAGGAGTAGAAGTTTACTCAGTATCAACTGACACACACTTCACTCACAAAGCATGGCATGATACTTCTGATGCAATCGGTAAAATCGAGTACATTATGATTGGTGACCCATCACATACAATCTCTAAAGCATTTGACGTATTAAACGAAGAAGATGGTTTAGCAGAGCGCGGAACATTCATTATCGATCCAGATGGTATTGTACAAGCAGTAGAAATCAATGCTGGCGGTATCGGTCGTGACGCATCTATTTTAGTTAACAAAATTAAAGCAGCTCAATACGTACGTAACAATCCAGGTGAAGTTTGCCCAGCTAAATGGGAAGAAGGCGGCGAAACGTTAACACCAAGCTTGGATCTAGTAGGTAAAATCTAAGTTCTAAGTTCTAAGTTATAAATAACAACAAAAAGGCGGCAAAAAACAACCATTATGGATTGATTTTTGTCGCTCTGTTTTTAATGTGGGAAAGGAAAGATAAGCTCTCTATCTTTTAATTTAAATATGAAAGAGGTGAAAGGCTTGCTGTGTTAGAGGGAGAATGGTCGACTATTTTTCGGGGGGAACAATAGGAGGGCATTCGTACAGCAGCCAGTGCAATGTTAGATAATCAAATTAAAGCGCAATTACAGCAGTATTTAACGATGCTTGAAGGAGATCTATTGATTAAAGCGAGTATTGGTGATGACAAAACTTCACAAGATATGCTCAATTTAGTAGAGGAACTTGAAAAAATGTCGCCTCGTATTACGGTGCAACATTCATTGTTGGAACGTACACCAAGCTTTAGCATTAATAAGGTAGGTGCAGAGGAATCGGGCGTTGTATTTGCAGGTTTACCGCTTGGCCATGAATTCACATCATTGGTTTTAGCGCTTTTACAAGTTTCAGGTCGTGCGCCAAAAGTAGATGCCGCGGTTATAAAACGTATTCAAGCAATTAAACAGCCGTTGAAATTTGAAACGTATGTAAGTTTAACTTGTCACAACTGCCCAGATGTTGTACAGGCATTAAATATTATGTCAGTGTTAAATCCTAACATTTCCAACGTGATGATTGAAGGTGGTACGTTCCAGAATGAGATTAAAGAGCGTGACATTATGGCAGTACCTACAGTTTATTTGAACGGTGAGAATTTCGGTGGCGGTCGTATGGAATTGGAAGATATTTTAACAAAGCTAGGGGAAGTATCGGATGGTTCGGAGTTTGCGGATAAAGAACCTTTTGATGTATTAGTAGTAGGTGGCGGTCCTGCGGGTTCTGCGGCGGCAATTTATTCGGCGCGTAAAGGGATTCGTACAGGTATTGTTGCTGAACGCTTCGGTGGTCAAGTAAATGATACGCTATCAATCGAAAATATCATCGGAACAAAGGCAACGGAAGGTCCTGCATTTGTATCGAGCTTAGAGGCGCATGTACTAGATTACGAAATCGATGTAATGAAATCTCAACGTGCTAAAAAAATCGAGAAAAAAGATCTTATTGAAGTTACATTGGAAAATGGAGCTGTCTTAAAAGGTAAAACAGTAATTCTTTCAACAGGTGCACGCTATCGTCAATTGGGAGTACCGGGTGAAGAGAAATTTAAAAATAAAGGCGTTGCTTACTGTCCGCATTGCGACGGTCCAATCTTTAAAGGGAAAGATGTAGCGGTTATTGGTGGAGGTAACTCAGGTGTTGAAGCTGCAATTGATTTAGCGGGTGTAGTAAATCACGTAACGCTAATTCAACGAAGTGAAGAGTTGAAGGCTGATAAAGTGCTGCAGGAACGTGTTCGTAGCTTGAAAAACGTTACAATCATTACGAATGCTTTAACTACAGAAATTACAGGTACTGATAAAGTGAATGGCTTAACATATAAGGATCGAAAAACAGGTGAAGAAAAACAAATTGCATTGCAAGGTGTTTTCATTCAAATTGGCTTATTGCCAAATACGGAATTCCTGCAAGGGGCAATAGAAATGAATGCACATGGAGAGATTATTGTCGATAAGCACGGTGCGACAAATGTTTCTGGCATCTTTGCCGCAGGTGATTGTACAGATACTGCGTATAAACAAATCGTCATCTCAATGGGTTCAGGTGCAACAGCAGCTTTAGGAGCATTTGATTATATGATTCGTAATGTTGATTCTCGTGACTATATAGAGGCGTAAAAAATAGATCCGTTGTGCGAAAAAATTCGTGCAACGGATTTTTCTATTAGAATGGAATTGTGGGTGATACATCAAGAAGAAGGTTGTTATAAAAGAAAAAAGTGTATTCTTTCTAGTAAACGGGTAATAAATATAATGACTACTAGAAAGGGAGGTTTTTATAAATGAGAAATGAAAGAGATGAAAAAATAAAGCATAAAAAACTCGACAATCCTGATTTATTAAATACCGAAAAGGATAGTATTTTTGATATAGATGAGGAAATGAAATTTGTCGATCCGATCCCGATGGAAGAACTTAATGATCAAGTAAAAGATGAGAGACATCCTGCAGACACTAAAAAAACGTCAGGTAGTGAGCGTAAAAACCAACCGAGACGTAGATAGTTTAATTTAATAAATAATTGATCATTTTACTTTTGTAAAATGGTCAATTTTTCTTGTCACTTTTCAGAATTGCCCTATACTTTTCACAGAATTGCACCTTGAAATGAATTACAATAATGGAATAAAGGAAGGGAGTTCTTAAAAATGAAGTGGAAATCCATAGTATTAAGTTTATTTGTAATGGTATTTTTAGCTGCGTGTGGTGATGAAAAGGAAACAGTTAGTCAAGCGATTGATAAGAAGGAAGTCGAGTCTGAAACTGAAACCATATCAAAAGGCCAAACTGAAGATGTGAAAGGTTTGGTGGCGGAATATAGTGCGAACAAAACGACTGATGAAAAGGCATCAATTACTTCAACACAATTAATCGTGACGGATACAAGTGAAAATAAAGTTACATATGATTTACCGGAAGATGAGTTTTTTGTTTCGATTGCACCGTATATTAATGAAACTCATCCTTGTAAAGACCATAGTTTAACAGGTTGCCAAGGCGAGTTAGTGCAAAAGGAAATAGATGTTTTCATTGAAAATGAAAAAGGTGAAGTTGTAGTGGATGAGACGATGAAAACTTTAGAGAATGGTTTCGTCGATTTATGGTTGCCGCGTAATGAAGCATTCATTGTTGAAATGTCTTATGATGGGAAAAGTGTAACAGGAGATTTAACAACGTTTGAGGAAGATGGAACATGTATCACGACATTACAATTACTGTAAATTGGATATAAAAACTACAAGCTCATAGTAGAGGACTATAACATCCTTTACTGTGAGCTTGTATTGTCTGGGTTATTTTTTAATTCTTTTTTGCAGGGATGATATCATTAATAGTACGTGATAATTTTAAAGCTTTTAATTCAAATTCGCTATAGTAGATTTCTGCGCCTGCTCCACCAATATAAAAAGATATATCCTGATGTGCTTGGGCCAACTTTTCCAATGTTGTAATGGATTGTGCAAATTCAGTAAAAGCAATTTCAGTGGATCCTGTGAGGAGCACAATGGCCGGCTTTTTTAAAGCGATAGTCGATTGAATCGCGGTAGGTGCAGGTGAAGGACCGAGCATTAGTGTTCGATAACCACGTAACATGCATTGAATAAGCAGAATCTGCATAGGAATTTCATGTCTTTCTCCAGGAAGACAGCTCCCTAAAACGAGCGGAGCATCTTCTGGGACGTAAAAGTGCCGACGGATATGACTTAAAAAGTCTCGCACCGTTTGACTACTGATGGCTTCCTGATATTCCCCCCACGCATTTTCGCACCAAAGTTGGCCAATTTCATGTAAAAAAGGAACAACAATTTCATGAATCAGCTTTTCAACACCAAATTTATGGTGTGCCTGTTCGAGTAAATGTAATATCTCATGTTCATCCCCTTCCGTACCAGCCTTAATAAGCGCTTTATGGAAGAAAGTAATAGGGTTTACTTCTGGGGTGTCTTTATATTTAAGATAATGGTCTACAGCTTGCTTAATTGTCATGCCATTATTTATATGATTTTTCAACTGTATTAAAGTTTGTACTTCGTCTTCGGAATAAAAGCGATAACCATTGTCCAATCTTTCGGGTTGGATGATTTGATAGCGATCTTCCCATTTACGGATCAGTTGTTTTGAAAGATTTGTAATATCAGATACTTGCTGAATAGAATACGTTTTTTTAACCAAGTTTTGCACCTCCTTAAGTAATTACTTATTTATGTCTATTCAATCGAAAAAAAAAGCACTTGTCAAATGTTTTTCGTATGCTGTACAATGTTTGTATAACAATGTATGGGGTTATTGTTTGTAGGGTATGATTATTAGTAAAAATTTGTAAATAGAAAAGTGGGAGAAGGAGGTTGTATTATGTCAAAACATCCATTAGAAAAATGGGGAAGTGTAATGGGCGGCAAGAATACACGCTGGATAGTTGTAGCACTATGGATTGTATTCGCTGTTACATTTGCACTTATCTTCCCGCAAATTAATAGTGTAGAAAGTTTTGCGGGTGATGAAATCCCAGAAACATATACATCAATACAAGCAGGAAAGATTTTAGAAGAAGAATTTGCGTCAGATAGTGGAATTCCATTATTAATTACTTGGTATAACGAATCAGGAATTACAGAACAGGATGTAACAAATATCCAAGGGTTATACAAGCAACTTGCAGATGATCCACTAAATGGGCAGGAATCTATTCCTCCATTCCATGAAATTCCGGCTCAAGCATTAATGGGCTTGTTATCGGAAAATGGAGCCGCACTTGTAACACCTGTGTTTTTCTCCCCAGATAAAAATACAGATGTATTAAAAGAAAACTTAGCGATTATTAAAGAACGTACGGAAGAACAGTTTGGTGAAAATCCATATGAGTCGAACTTGGAAGATGAAGGGTTACATGCTCGTTTCTCAGGACCAGTTGGAATCTCAATTGACGCGACGGATCTTTTTAAAGCAGCTGATGTTCAACTTATGATTGCCACTGTTATCATTATTTTAGTCATTTTATTATTAATATACCGTTCTCCAATTTTAGCTATTATTCCTTTAGTTGTTGTTGGGATTGCATATTTAGTTGTCAGTCCTTTATTAGGGGCGATGGCAGAAAACGGCTGGATCGATAAAGATGCGCAGGCAGTAGCGATTATGATTGTCCTACTATTTGGTGCGGGTACAGACTATTGTTTATTCTTAATTACACGTTACCGCGACATATTATTAACAGAAGAAAACAAATTTACGGCGTTAGCCATGGCAGTACGTGAATCTACCGGTGCCATTGTAATGAGTGGTTTAACTGTAGTAATCGGTTTAGCAACACTGGCTTTAGCGGACTATGGTGCTTTCCAGCGATTCGCTGTTCCGTTTAGTTTCGGTGTATTAATAACAGGTTTTGCTGTTGTCACATTATTGCCGGCTGTACTCGGCATTTTAGGTCGTGCAGCATTTTGGCCGTTCGTTCCACGTACTGAATCGGCTGAAAAAGCACATGCAGAAAAGAAAAATAAACCATATAAACCTCGTAAGCCAAATCACCGTTATATGCGTGCGGTCGGTGAATTCGTAACGACAAAGCCGTGGCTTGTCATTGTTATTGCAGGTGTAATTTTGATTGGTTTAGCTTTCGCTTCAACGAATATTAAATATAATTATGATTTAATTTCTTCATTCCCGGAAGATATGCCTTCTCGTGAAGGCTTTACAATTATTGAAGATAACTTCACACCGGGCGAATTAGCTCCGGTACAGCTTTTAGTAGATTCAGAAGGAACAGATATTAATATTACAGAACAATTATTAGGGTTGCCTTACGTGAGCATTGTAAAAGAAATGCGTACAGGTGAGGTGAATAGTAATATTCAGCTTTATGAAATAGATTTAGACAAAAATCCATACTCAAATGAAGCGATGGATGATGTTGAACAGATGAAAAATGATGTGAAGTCGATTTTAGCTGAAAATAATCTGGAAGATGGTCAGTTCTGGGTAGGGGGCGAAACAAGCGCTCAATTAGATACAAAGGTTGTACAATCAGGTGATGAAAACATTATTCAACCTGTTATGATTATCATTATTTTCATCGTATTACTAGGTTACTTACGTGCCCTTATTACTTCGATTCAACTGATGGTAACTGTATTGATTTCCTTCTTCTCAGCTTTAGGTGCTGGTTGGTTAATAATCCATTATGGATTAGGGCATGAAGCAATGGCAAGTGCGATTCCTTTATATAGCTTTGTATTTATTATTGCTTTAGGAAATGACTATAATATATTCATGATTTCAGATATATGGAAAAACCGAAAGCGTGGGATTGCTCATCGTGAGGCCATTGTGAATGGTATTGCATCAACAGGAGCCGTCATTACTTCGGCAGGTTTAATTTTAGCGGGTACATTCTTAGTATTAGCTACATTACCGATTCAATTATTAGTGCAATTCGGTATTGTAACGGCAGTCGGAGTATTACTGGATACGTTTGTTGTACGTCCGTTGCTTGTACCAGCAATTATTACGGTATTTGGAAAATGGTCCTATTGGCCAAATAAAAAGCTTCAAAAATAGAAAAAGGGTGCTGTCCGAAATGAACTTCCGGACAGCACCTTTTGTTTTTAAGAAGTTAAAGAACCTGATTGTAATCGATACATCAATTCATATTTACCGCCGAGTGCAACAAGCTCATCATGGCTTCCTTGCTCGACAATTTCCCCACGATCTAATACTAAAATTTTATCTGCATTTTTAATAGTAGAAAGGCGGTGTGCAATGATGAACGTAGTCCGTCCCTTTTTTAGTACATCCATCGCATGCTGGATAATCTCTTCTGTTTCAGAGTCAATATTAGATGTTGCTTCATCCAAAATCAAAATGGCTGGGTCAAATGCTAGTGCCCGTGCAAATGAGATTAATTGGCGTTGACCAGATGAAAGGGTACTTCCTTTTTCGATTACTGGTTCATCAATTCCTTTTTCAAATTTTGATAAAACACGGTCACCACCAACCGCCTCCAGTGCATTTTCTACCATCTCTCGTGAGATACGCGCATCATTCAAGCTAACATTTGATGCAATCGTTCCTGTAAATAAATACGGGTCCTGTAATACGATACCCATATGCTCACGAATTGCTTGGCGAGGCAGCTTTGTAATATCCTGCCCATCAATGATAATACGTCCTTTTTGTGGGTCATAGAAGCGGAATAATAAATTCATTATTGAGCTTTTTCCTGAGCCTGTATGACCAACAAGTGCAATTGTTTCGCCTTCCTTTGCTTCAAAGTGAATATTTTTCAATACATACTCGTCATTTTTGTATGCAAAAGAAACATGATCAAATACAACATTTCCTTTGTAGCGCTCAATTCTTTCTTTGCTTACTTCTTCTCCCGGCTGATCAAGTAATTCGAATACACGGGTACCCGCTACAAGTGAACGTTCCAGTTGTGAAAATTGATTGACCAAGTTAGTGATCGGATTGAATAGACGCGTAATATAATCAACAAATGCATAAAGTGTACCTGCTGAAACTGCTTCGGGCAATGTCATCGATTGTATACCGAAGTAATAAACGAATACAGCGAACATACCAAGTCGTAAAATATTTACTAAGTTATGTGAAGTCGCAGAATCCAACAATAAAAGCTTACGGTTGTATTGGTAATGCTCATCGTTCATCTCATCAAATTCAAGTCTCATCTGATCTTCACGGCGGAAAGCCTGAATAATTGTCATTCCATTAATCGATTCGTTAATCATCGCATTAATATCGGAAATTTTTGTACGAATAACATGATTGTATTGTGAAGCGAATTTTCGGTATAAAATCATCCAAATATAGACGATTGGAATGAGTACTAGGGCAAAAAGCGCCATTTTCCAATTTAAAATAAATAAAGCTATATATACCCCTGCAATGGTAATAAAGCTGTTCGCAAATTGCGAAAGTACGGTTACGTAAAGGTTTCGAATAGCCTCTGTATCATTTGTAACACGGGCAACTACTTTACCGGCCGGCAAGTTATCAAAGTATTCAATTGGTAGCTTTTGAATATGCCCGAACACATCTTTCCGTAGCTGTTGGATGACAAAGTTTGCACCCCGCTGTAAAAAGATGAACATTAAATAACGGAATACAGCAGTCAGTACGGATAACAAGAAGAAAATCGATAATAAAATCGCAATTGGCTCTGCCTGTAAATTACCTGGTTCCATGTAATGGTCGATAATATATTTTGCGATAAACGGACCTGCAATATCCGTTGCAACAGCAATTGTTAATAAGGATAATCCGATTAAAATCGGCTTTTTAAATTTTAAAGCATAAAGATACAGTCGTTTAGATGTACTCATTGTTTTACCTCCTCAAGCTGCTGGCGGTCAAATTGCTCTTTGTACCAACCACCTAAGCGTAGAAGCTCTTCATGTGTACCTCGTTCAACAATAAAGCCATCATCCAGTACAATTATTTCGTCCGCATGCTGAATACCCGACAAGCGGTGGGTTGAAATGATTGTTGTTTTCCCGGAGCGCTCTGTTTGAATATTTTCAATTATTTTTGATTCCGTTTTTGCATCTACTGCTGATAAAGAATCATCCAGAATTAAGATTTCCGGATCTTTAATAAGTGCACGTGCGATTGATACACGCTGTTTTTGTCCGCCAGATAAAGATACTCCTTTTTCTCCGACTAGTGTTTCGATGCCTAGTGGTAAATTAGCTAAGTCTTTTTCAAAGTCTGCTAAGCGAATAGCCTCATCAATATCTGCTGCTGTCGCATCTTCTTTTCCGAACAATATATTTTCACGAATGGTACGAGAAAATAGTACGTGATCTTGTGGTACATAACCAATCCAGTCTAAAATTTGTTCCTTCGTCATATGTGCTATATCTGTATTATTAATAATAATTTGCCCATTTCCTAACGGGTACTCTCGTAATAGTTGACGAATGAAGGTTGTTTTTCCGGCACCTGTTTTTCCGACAATGCCAAGGGTTTGCCCTTTTTGTAAATTCAATGAAATTTGCTGTAAGTTTTTTACCTGAGATAAAGGGTATTGAAAAGTAAACTCAGAAAAACCAATTGAATTGGGTACGTTATGTTTCATTGGAGTATTTGGGTTTTTAACATCTGCTTCATACTCTAATGTATCTTGTACACGGTCAAGAGAGGCACTTCCTTGCTGCATGACGTTAATCAGCTCGCCAATTGCGAACATTGGCCAGATTGCAAGCCCTAAATACACATTAAATGATACGAGCTGACCCACTGTTAGCGCCTCATTTGATACAAGGACGGCTCCGTAACCAAGCGCGATAACGTAACAGACTCCTGTACCGATTTTTGTTATTGGCATAAAAAGACCATTAATATAGGCAACGCGCATATTTTTTGCAAAGATATTTTCGCTCATCTCTTCAAAGCGTTCTTCGTCTTTACCTTCTTGGACGTAAGCGCGGATAACGCGTGTTCCTGCAACTGATTCAAGAACATTGTCATTCATTTCACCGAATGCGCCCTGTGCAGTCATATATCTTTCGTGGACAATCTTACCTAAATATTGAATAATGATTGCCATAACCGGTATTGGAAGCATCGCAAAGAAAGTTAATTTCCAGGAGATGAAGAAGCCCATTGCCAAAATAATAAGCGCCATAAACACCGTCGAATCAATTAGCGTCATGATTCCAAATCCTGCTGTTAATGTAACGGCATTTAAATCGTTTGTAGCTTTTGCCATTAAGTCCCCTGTACGGTTTTTTTCATAAAATGTAGGTGTCATTTGTAAAAATTGATGCATTAATTTTTTCCGCAATATTCGATCAAGCGCAATAGAACCGCCAAATAGTTGGTATTGCCAATAGAAGTTTAATCCATAGCTTGCAATCGCAGCAGCCAGAATAAATCCTACATACTTAAGAAGCTGTGCCTGATCCATCTCACCGCTAGTCATAACATCGATGGCTTCACCTAAAATCCATGGCGGCAATACTTCTATAAAACTTGCAATTATCAATAGTGTTATAGCGATTGTGTACTGCTTACGGTACTGTTTAAAAAACCATTTTAATTTAAAAAACACATTAAACATTACTTATACCTTCTTTCAATAAAATTTAAAGCAAGGCTACCCATCATCATATCGATCCGTTTTTAATAGTTTTCGCGTAAAGAGTGTCATTTAAAGCCCTCCTGAATGTTTTTTCACTAAATAGCACTGCTTTTTTGTTTCGATCACTTGTAAGCTCTTATCCAACAAAAAAACACCTCTTTCGATTTTTCGAAAAGGTGTCATTACGAAAAAAGCACAAGGAAGTCCAAACCCGTGCCCTTCATTTAAAAGTGCAAGCTACATCAAAACAAAGGTACGGAATAGGGAAATATGAAGTTGTCGCTTTTGAAACGTGTACATCTAAAGGTGCTGTCATCATGCCCCTAATCTCCTTTCCTTGTTCCAATTTATTTAGTGTTCCTTAATATTATTAGAGCGAATTATCATTGTCAATATATTTTGAAAACAATTTATATTCAGTATTGGAATTTTGTGGTTTTTTACTATTAGATCGTATAAAAAACAATTTTATTGTTATAAAAGTTTGAAAATTGAGAGTATATTCGTTATCGTGGAAGTAATACATCAAAAGGAGTGGTACAACGATGAAGAAGCTGTTTTTTACTTTGTTACTGATATTCGTGCTCGCGGCATGCGGGACGGAAGATACAACAGATATAACAAATAATGTCCCGGGAAATACTACAGATGATGTAACGCAGGGTAATACAAATGTAGAGGAAAAAAAGATTACTTTATATAAATCTGATGAAAATGCTGAAAATACAGTTCCATATGAAGAAGAGTTTGAAGGTGATGAAGGAAACCTAGTGCCGTTTATTTTCTCGGAAGTAAATGAGCATGACGTAGAATTATTGGATTATACAGTAGAAAGTGAGAATAAAAGCTTAGTGCTAAATTTAGGCGACGATATTTATACTATTCAAGGTTCAGCTGGAGCGAAAATGTTCGTAGAAACATTAGCCCGTTCTTACTTTGAAAATTTACCGGAAATTGAGGAAATTACATTTATCCATAAGGGCTCGTACGAACCAGCTTTGGATCATATGAATATAGGGCAGCCTTACTTACGAAGTGAATTTGATATGTAGATTGGGGATTGTGGTAGATGAAACAACTATGGACAAATGGCACGATTTATACGATGGAACAAGAAGGAAGTACAGTTCAGGCTGTACTTGTGCATGAAGGGGAAATTATAGAAACAGGAGACTTCAATCAATTACGGGAAAAAGCAGATGAAATAATCGATTTACAAGGTGCCTTCATGTATCCCGGCTTTGTCGATAGTCATTTGCATATGATTGGGCATGGAGCAAAGTTAATGCGACTGGATTTAACACAGGCCAAGAGTGGAAAGGAACTTCTGGAGCTCGTACAAAATGCTACAAGTCTGCTTGAGGAAGGGCAATGGTTAATTGGCGATGGCTGGAATGAAAATCAATTTATAGATGTTCAAATTCCGACAATAGAAGAACTTGATGCCGTAACTGATAGACCTATATATCTTAATCGTGTTTGTCATCATGTTGCACTCGTAAATTCAGCGGCGTTTCAATTAGCAGGTATAACAAATGACACGCCAGATCCAGAAGGTGGAAAATTGGGCCGTCATAAAAATGGGGAACTGAATGGCTTACTGTATGAGCAAGCTATGAATTTGGTGTCGTCTATTTTCCAGCAAGAAGGAGAAAGCTATATTGATAGTTTGCAGCACTATCTGCAATTGGGCATTGAACATATGCAATCATATGGATTGACGGGTGGTCATACGGAGGAAATGGGTTATTTTGGGCATTATACTAATCCGTTAACAGCCTATCAACGTACAGTTGGGGATAAAAAGCATTTCCGTGTCAATCTATTGCGTCATCATACAGTTCTTGAAGAAATGATTAAAAATAATGCATCATATGATGAACCGTTTATCGAGCCCGGTGCGATGAAGATTTTTGCCGATGGCTCATTTGGAGGCTCCACTGCTGCGTTATTGGAGCCATATGCAAATGAGTTGGATAATAAAGGTATGCTTATTCATACAGATGAACAAATGGAAGCCCTCATTCAATTAGCAAGAAAATACGATGAAGCAGTCGCCATCCATATTATCGGGGATGGTAGTATGGAACAAGTATTGACGTATTTAGAGAAATATCCTGTTAATAAAGGAAAGCGAGATCGCCTCATTCATTGCTGTCTCGTATCTGAAGAGCAGCTGGCAAGAATAAAAAAGCTGTCTGTTATTTTAGATTTACAGCCTGCTTTTGTCACGTCTGACTTCCCATGGATACGTGAAAAGCTGGGAGAAAATCGTTCCGGTCATATATATGCTTGGAAGACTTTTGTAGAAGCAGGTTTAATGTGCGCGGCAGGAACAGATGCGCCGATAGAAGCGATTAGTCCATTTGAAACAATTTACGCTGCAGTAGAACGCAAAAAGCCTCACGATACGCATGACGGATATGGAGCTGCACAAAAGCTATCTCGTTTTGAAGCAGTCAAAATGTATACGGTTGGAAGTGCGGAGGCCATTTGTAAAGAAAATGAGCGTGGTTACATCCGGCCGGGATACGATGCAGACTTTACAATACTCGATAAAGATCTATTACATTGCACTGCCGAAGAAATATTGCAAACTACTGCATTAAAAACAGTTGTTGCAGGTAATGTTGTATATAAAAAGTAACTAATGCATAAAGAATCACATATAAGTGTGGTTCTTTTTCTTTTGGGAAATATAACCCAAGTAAACTTATAGGAAAAAGTATTGAAAAATCCTCTGTAAAAAGATATGATATAAAAAACTGAAAATTCAGTTATATAAGGAGTGGTGAAATGAAGTTAAATAGATTATGGATTTTATTAACTTTTTCTTTTCTATTGTTATTAACCGCATGTAGCGGTGATGAAGGTACAACCCAAGAGAACTCAACAGACACAAACAATGAACCGGCTTCAAATACATCAACAGAGAATTTGAATGCACAAGGCGGTGAGTTAGTAATCGAAGTGCTTTCTGAGGCTGTGGAGTTGGATCCCCACGGTTCAAATGATATTCCTTCGTCAAATGTACAACGCAATATTTTCGAAACACTAGTTGTTCGAAATTTTGAGACAGGGGAGATAGAACCGTTATTAGCAGAGTCTTGGGAATATATTGATGAGTTGACTTTACAATTAAAATTACGTCAAGGGGTAAAATTCCATGATGGTACAGATTTTAATGCTGAAGCAGTAAAGGTGAATTTGGTCCGTTTACTTGACCCAAATATCGCTTCACCACGTCTTTCAAACTTTGAACCAATTACAGAGATTGTTGTAATGGATGACTATACAATCCAAATTAAAACAGAGAAACCATATGGACCGCTATTATTCGCATTAACACATCCCGGCGGAAATATTATGAGCCCAGCTGTCATTGAAGAAGACTATAAACGTATGGAAAATGGCGGAGAGGCACGTGCATACGGAAATGAAAATCCTATCGGTACAGGTTTCTTAAAATTAGATAAATGGACGCCAGGTCAGGAAATTCGTTTAGTGAAGAATACAGAATACTGGGGTGAGCAAGTTACTTACGATTCAGCTGTCTTTAAAACAGTGCCTGAAAGTGCTACACGTGCAGCTGATTTAGAAGCAGGGTATGCACATATTATTGATCCGGTGCAACCAACAGAAGTACCTCTAGTGGAAGGGTATGCACAGGTATTAAAGCAGCCTTCTGTATCTATTTCATATTTAGGCTTCAATACTGAAAAAGAACCATTTAATAACCCGAAAGTTCGTCAAGCTATTGCAAAAGCATTGGACCGCGAAGCAATTATTAAAGGGGTGTACGATGGATTTGGTGTGCAAGCCTTTGGTCCATTATCACCTATGGTATGGGGTTACACAGAAGATGTAACAAAACAGGATACAAACATAGAAGAAGCAAAGGCATTATTGGCGGAAGCAGGCTTAGCTGATGGCTTCAAAACAGCTATTTGGACGAATGACAATCCACAGCGTCAACAAATTGCAGTAATATTACAAGAAACATTAAAGCAGTTGAAAATTGATGCAACAATTGAAGTAATGGAATGGGGCGCTTATTTAGAGAAAACATCCAAGGGTGACCACGATATGTTCATGCTAGGATGGGCACCTTCTACAGGGGATGCGGATGGCGCAATTTACCCATTATTCCATTCATCTGATATCGGTAATAACAACCGTACCCGCTATAACAATGCAAAGTTGGATGAATTGCTGGAACTCGGACGTATTGAAACGGATGAAACGATACGTGCGGATATTTATAAGCAAGCACAGGAAATGATCAATACAGAAGCACCAGCGGCATTCATTCATCACCAAGCATACTTAACAGGGTATGCGAATAATGTTACAGGGTTTTCAGTTGATGCGACAGGTATTTATCAAATTCATAACGTACAAATTAATCAATAAGCAAAAAAGTGCTACTTGCAACCGACAAAATTCACTCGGTATGCAAGTAGCCTTTTTCATGGATAAAAGTTAATTGCCCTTTCCTGATGTTTGGCATGTCCTGGATGTATTTAATATACTAAATTTACGAGAAAGGATGGGATACGATGGAACCTATAGAAAATGTATTGCCTCCAATTGTAGATGATAAAACATATGTGCTAGTCATAGGCTCGATGCCAGGGAAACAATCATTAGAGAAACAACAATATTACGGTAACCCAAGAAATCATTTTTGGGCAATCATCGGGAAGCTACTGGCAACCGAAATTCCTGAAAACTATAATGATAAAATCAGACTTCTTCGTACACATAGAATTGGTTTATGGGATTCAGTAAAAAGTTGTGAACGGAAAGGGAGTTTGGATGCAGCGATAAAAAATGAAGTTCCAAATGACTTTGCAACGCTTTTTAAAAAGTATCCCCAAATTAAACTTATCTTATTTAATGGCGGTAAAAGCTTTGAAGTATTTAAGAAGCATGTGGGATTAGAGACTTTAGAAAATCGTGCGTATGAAAAAATGCCTTCTACAAGCCCTATACCAGGAAGAAATATAAAATCATTCGATGAAAAGGTGGAGGCATGGCGTGTTATTCAACAATATCTATAAATAGACCATTTTAGTGTTGTTCGGTATGATTATATAAATGATAAAAAAGGGGAGTTTTCCATGTATCGTGTAGCAGAAGATTTCGTAAAAGATTGGGCAATAGCATCAAAAGGTGCACTAAGAATAATGCAGGCAATTCCGAATGATAAAATGCATATTGCGATTGTCGATGACCATAATTCACTAGGGTGGTTATCGTGGCATTTAGTAAGTGTAGCAGGAGCATTTGGTCAATTTGCAGGGTTACAAATTCCTGCTCCGGGACCAGATATGCCACAGCCTGAAACAATGGAAGAAATCATTGAGAAATATGAGCTAGTACGTGAAGCATATAAAAAAGAAGCAGCCACATTGACGGAAGAGCAATTATTAGAAGAAGTGCCTGCATTTGGAGGAATGATGCAGCGCGGTGATTTATTGAGTAAAGTCATTGCACATCAAACACATCATGTTGGTCAAATGACTGTATTACTTCGCCAAGCAGGCTTAAGCGTTCCACCAGTAATGGGACCAACAAAAGAAATGCAGTAATATAGTGACCTTCGCCTTTCGGTAAATGAAAAAAAGAAAGTGCCCCAACTTTAAGGCACTTTCTTTTTTGAAATTAATTGGAAAAATAATCATATGCATTTTTTGCAAGTAAAGTAACTGTGACGATAATGAATAGGACGCGAACATAGCCACTACCACGCTTAATGGCAAATCGTGAACCAACAATCGCACCGAAAATTTGTGAAGCCCCCATTATAAGCCCGTATGTATAATTGATTTGGCCTAAATAGACGAACATCAAAAGTGCCCCAATATTACTTCCAAAGTTTAATAACTTTGCATTGCCCGCAGCCTTTAAAAAATCATACCCAACCATTAAAAATGCAAAAATTAAAAATGAACCTGTACCTGGTCCCAAAAAGCCATCATAAAAGCCGATAAGTGAAATGACTAGGAAGAATAAAATATATTTAGTCTTCGATAGGGATTTAACTGCAGAAATACTACCCCAATCCTTTTTGAAAATGGTATAGATTGCTACAGCAGCTAACATAATTAGCATTAGTGGTTTTAATAGATTCGGATCGAGTAAATGAACAATCCATGCCCCAATCATAGAACTAATAAAAACATAAGGAAAGTATTTCATTACCGATTTAATATCCAATTTTCCAGAACGGTAAAATGTAATGGTGCTTGTTAGTGATCCCATTGTCCCGGCAAGCTTATTTGTTGCAACTGCTGCAGATGGACTAAGCCCAGCGAACATCAGTGCAGGTAAGGAAATTAGACCACCGCCTCCCACAACAGAATCGATAAAGGCAGCTAAAAAACCAAAGCAAAGTAAGATAATAATGAGTTGTGGGTCTAACTCAAATCCCATAAAGGAAAACCTTCTTTCTTAATATAAACCAATATAGTCATGCTAACGAAAAACAGGTTTCGTGTAAATACTTAAAATTTTGCAATAACTATGATATTGTTAGTAAATTAGCTTTATAGAACG
The DNA here is from genome assembly GCF_037027585.1 of Solibacillus ferritrahens. Classification (NCBI taxonomy): domain Bacteria; kingdom Bacillati; phylum Bacillota; class Bacilli; order Caryophanales; family Caryophanaceae; genus Solibacillus; species Solibacillus ferritrahens. The sequence goes on from NZ_JAXCLE010000010.1 coordinate 59,027, forward strand.
GAGTATATAAATGAAAGACTACCAATTTTTACTGTTTGATTTAGATGATACACTGCTGGATTTTAAAGCAGCAGAGAAATTAGCTTTACCGAAGTTATTTGAAGCGCATCAGTTGCCATTAACTCCACAAATTAAAAGTGTCTATCAGGAGATTAACTCTAATTTATGGCGCTTACTTGAAGAAGGATTAGTTACTAGAGAAGAGTTAATGCAAACGCGTTTTGGAAAAACATTTGAATACTTTGGCTATGAAGTAGACGGTAGGGCATTGGATGCTGAATATCGCGGATATTTAACAGAAAGTAAAGTGTTCGTAGACGGTGCGTTGCAATTAATTCAAACATTGGCGCCTCAATATGACCTATATATTACATCAAACGGTTTGGCTGATACACAAATGAAGCGGCTCCAAGTTACGGGACTGGCTCCATATTTTAAAGGAATCTTCGTCTCGGAAAATACAGGCTATCAAAAACCGATGAAACAATTTTTTGACTATGTGTTTGACCATATTCCGAATTTCGATTTAAATAAGGCATTGATAATAGGTGATTCCTATAGTGCAGATATTATTGGTGGGGATCGTGCAGGCATTGATACGTGTTGGTTAAACCCAGTGTATATTACACCGCCGCAATCCGTTGTTCCAACATATGAAATTAGTAGGCTAAATCAACTACTTTCGATTTTAAAGAATGAAAAGCATTTAAAAAGCACTGTATAATATTGCTTTTTTTAAGGGTCTTTACTATTAGAAAGGTCCAAAGTAGGGGGGAGAGTAGTCTATAGGTGCATAGTAAATGGTGAATTTTTTTGTTAAAATGTAGTATAAAATGTACGCAAGGAGTGAGCGTAATGACCTTATTTATAATAGTCGTAATGGTAATTGTAGGCTATCTCGCATACAAAATTTACATTCATGACAATACAATTTTCTACAAAATGACAGGTTATTCTTATTTTGATGTATTAATGAAAAAAAAGGTTCGCATATTAAATAAAATTATGCATGACTTAGAGCAGGCTAAAGGCGCTCGAAAAGTAATGATAAATTTACAAATTCCTGTTTACGAGGAAATTCATTCAATTGATGCTTTACTCCTGCATGAATCAGGTATTTATGTAGTGAACATAAAAGACAAATCAGGTTGGATTAATGGACGAGAGCAAAATATTGAATGGAAAGAGCTATTACATAAGAATAAAATACGTACATTCAACAACCCAATACACGAAACTAAGCGTCTGATAAATGCCTTGCAGGACCAACTTCCAGAAGTTGATGCAACACTATTCGAGACGGTTGTTGTTTTTACAAACGATTGTTCATTTCAACAAATTGAAATACATTCGGAAAATGTTGAAGTGTTAAAAATGTCCGGGTTAAATAATCTGACAAAAACTCTTGATCGAAAACGTTTAACAGAAGCGGATATTGAAACATTATTCTCAACATTAGAGGGCTTTATGACTGGAAAAAACAGTGCATTAAAGTCGAAACCAACAGTATCGGTGAATTGAAATTATGAGCTAAGCAGATTGTCTACTGCTTAGCTCTTTTTTTATTTAAAAATGAAATGTATAAAAAATGCATAATGTACTATTGAAAAATGATGAGTTTTGCTATATAGCACATTTTATTTGCTCATTTAAGTAATTTATTGCGAAAATAATATGAACGAATTATTTGTCTGAAATGTATAAAAATTTGAAATATTGTTTGTTTTATGAAAAATAATCTGTAAAATTTAGGATGTAAGATGTATAAAGCAAAAAACAAAGGGGGCACAACAAATGAAGAATAATTTTAAAAATAGCTTTCTGCTATTTATAGTAATGGCATTTGCCTTATTACTTGTTGCATGTAGCGGAGGGGATGATTCAACGGAAGATTCTTCTAGTAATAACGATTCTTCGGCAGATTCGTCGAATGATACGCATGCAGCAGGCGGTGATTTAGTATTAGCAACCTTATCCGATGCCGCAAATCTAGATCCACATATGTCAACGGACGTTCCATCAGCTTCGGTATTATCAAATATTACAGAGGGATTAGTAAAAAAGGATAAAGACGGAGAAATTGTTCCGAGCTTGGCAAAAAGTTGGACATCCATTGATGATTTAACATGGGAGTTTGAACTTGAAGAAGGGGTAAAATTCCATGATGGAGAAGAATTCAATGCTACAGCAGTGAAAAAGAACTTTGAAAGAATTTTGGATCCCGAAGTTGCAGCGCCACGCGCATTTTTGTTTGAAGCCATTAAAGAAGTGGAAGTTGTGAGTGATTACACTGTACGTATTCATACACATTATCCATTCGCACCACTGTTAAACCATTTAAACCACCCAGTAGGCGTTATTCTTTCACCAGCTCAAATTGATGCCGATTATGAAAATATGAAAACGGGCAATATAGCCGGAGCAATTATGAATGCAAATGGTCCAGTTGGTACTGGCTTTATGAAGTTTGATTCATGGACACCAGGAACGGAAATTAAATTAGTGAATAATCAGGATTACTGGAATCAAAAGGCTTATATAGATTCAGTAACTTTTAAAGTAATTCCTGAAAGTGCAACGCGTGCAGCTGAACTTGAGACCGGGTATGCACATATTATTGAGCCAGTTCAACCTAATGAAGTTGAAATGATTGATGCAACATCTAGTTCAGTTAGTATTACTCCAGGTTCTTCACTATCTTACATTGGATTTAATATTAACAAGAAGCCGTTTGATGATGTACGTGTACGTCAGGCAATCTCAATGATTGTAGATCAACAGTTAATCATTGATGGTATTTATGAGGGAATTGGTGAACCGGCACGTGGTCCACTAGCTCCAACTGTGTTTGGCTATGATGGAACACTAACACCAATTTCAAAAGATATCGAAAAGGCAAAAGCACTTTTAGCGGAAGCTGGGTACGCAGAGGGCTTTGAGACTTCGATTTGGACAAATGATAATCCACAACGACAAAATATTGCAATTATGCTTCAAGAAGAATTAAAGCAATTAAATATTACAGCTAATATCGAAGTTTTAGAGTGGGGTGCATACCTTGATAAAACGGATGCAGGTGAGCATGAAATGTATATTTTAGGTTTATCTAATCCAGTAGGTGATGCAGATTACTTCTTGACACAACTATACCATTCTAAAAACCACGGAGGATCTGGTAATACTACTTTTTATAGTAATAAAGAGTTAGATGCAATACTAGATGAAGCACGTGAAGAAATTGATACAACGAAACGTTTGGCCTTATATAAACAGGCTCAAGAAATCTTAATAGAAGAAGCACCAATGATTTACGTACACCACCAAGCCTATATTTCAGGATTAAGTGAAAAAATTGAAGGACACTGGATTAATGATTCAGGACATCATAAGCTTCAGGAAGTGAAATTTGTAAAGTAAGTATAGTAAAAGGAAGCGGAACTTTTCGGAGTTCTACTTCCTTTTTATGTATTTTTTAAAGGTAAACTGGTCGTTACCGTCGAAATTATTTAAGTAACGAAATCCTATTTAGGAGGTTTTATGTATGAGATTGAAGGATAAAGTCGCAGTAATAACAGGTGCTGCATCAGGAATGGGGAAGGCGACGGCCATTTTATTTGCCCGAGAAGGTGCAAAGGTTGTTGTATCGGACCTAACTCTTGAAGGTGCGGGGGCAACAGTAGCAGAAATTACAGCACTGGGCGGAACGGCAACTGCTGTAGTAGCTAATGTTGCGACGGAAGCAGATATTCATAAATTAATAAAAGCCGCTTTAAATAGTTATGGTACACTTGATATTTTAGTAAACAATGCTGGTATTATGGACGACTTCTCTCCAGTAGGCGATGTGAAAGATGACTTATGGGATCGCGTATTTGAAGTAAATGTAAAAGGTGTTATGCGTGCAAGCCGTCAAGCGATGCCTATTTTTCTGGAAAAGGGTGCAGGAACGATTATAAATATTGCCTCAATAGGTGGTTTATACGGCTCTAGGGCGGGGGCTGCGTATACAGCATCTAAACATGCTGTTATAGGATTAACGAAAAATACAGCATTCCAATATGCGGAAAAAGGTATTAAATGTAATGCTATTGCTCCAGGCGGGGTCAATACAAATATCGGTGCAAGTTTCAGCAGTGCAAATCAAGAAGGTATGACTCGTGCAATGGCAGGAGCAAGTTTTAACCCACGGAGTGGTGAACCGGAAGATATTGCGCGGGTTGCACTGTTTTTAGCATCAGAGGACTCTGATTTTGTAAATGGGGTCGTCATTACTGCAGATGCAGGATGGACAGCGTATTAATATTTTCTATTTTCAAGGTTCGGTAAACATACCGAACTTTTTTTTTATGGAAAAAAATCTATCAATCTAATACTAATTTAAGAAAAATATGTTTTTTCTTGAATTTTATTAACTTTTTGCTATATTTATACGTCTAATATATAAAGTAAAGATTGGAGGGCAATAAGATGGGGAAAAAAATTGGCCTACTTGGTATTTTGTTTAGTTTCTTGTTAGTTGTTCAAGGTTACCGGTTTTGGACAGACGTACCATCCACATTTGCAGAGAGCGGGATGGTTACGATAAGCATAACTTACTCTGAACAGGTGGCTTTCGACCGTTTTATTAATAAAGCATCAAGTACAAGTGAATTAGTGAAACCCTTTTATTTATTTAATGGAGGGCTAACGCGGAGCATTCAAAACTGTGATGAATACATAGAGGTTGAAAAAATACTAGAAGACAAGAAGTGGCCTACCAATAAGCAAGGGAATGAACAGAGCCAACCGATTAGTGGAGATAATAAGGGAAAAAGAATTGCGCTCACATTTGATGATGGTCCACATCAATCGGTGACCAATCAAATTTTATTAACGCTTCAAAAACATGAAGTGAAGGCGACATTTTTTGTGCTTGGGCAAAATGTTGTGAAGCATCCTGAAATCGTAAAAAAGGCAGATGCATCTGGGCATGAAATCGCCAACCATTCATGGGGGCATAAAAATTTAACCAAGCTAAACGTAAGCCAAATGCAAGAGGAAATCAATCGGGCAAACGAGGCAATCTGTGATGCAATCGGGAAATATCCCACAATGTATAGACCACCATTTGGAGCGATTAACGAGACGGTACGAGAAGTAATTGAGTTAACCCCGGTTTTATGGAATATTGATACGCTCGATTGGCATCATAAAACGCCGGCAAAAACGTTGGCGAACTTGAAGGCCCAGGCAAAGAATGATGGTATTATTTTAATGCATGATATTCATCAACAATCGGCAGAAGCTTTGGAAGATGTTATTCTATATTTAAAAGAGGAAGGCTATGAATTTGTGACAACAAGCCAATTATTATAGTGTGAGAGTTTCTAAAGGAAGTAGTGAGGGCTATTTCCTTTTTTTATTTTTATCAGTTTATGGTACGATACAAGCGAACACATACGAAGGAGGATCCGTCGTGGGTCTATTATCAAAACGAGCGTTAAGTATTCAACAATTTCAATTAAACAGTAAAATTTTTGCTTGTCCTTTTTGTAAACAGCAAATGAATATGAGTGATGAAGGGAAAATGAGCTGTGCCTTGAATCATACATTTGATGTAGCAAAGCAAGGTTATTTATATATGTTAAATCGACCAGTACAGTCGATGTATGGTAAAGAGCTATTCGTATCACGGCATACGATTATTAATGCGGGGATATATGACAAAGTGCAAAAAGCGATTGCCAGTGAAATCAAACAGCAAAACCCGGTCATTTTAGATACAGGGTGTGGAGAAGGTTCCCATTTACACCGCATCTGTGAGCAATTGGACGGTGCTGTTGGTATCGGAATCGATATTTCAAAAGAAGGAATCATGGCCGCTGCCAAGTTTTATAACGAACAGCTTTGGTGCGTGGGTGATTTGGCAAATAGTCCATATAATGAGCAATCCTTTGATGCCATACTCAATATTTTATCACCTGCCAACTATGAAGAATTTAAACGATTGCTTAAGCCAGGAGGAAAAGTTATTAAAGTTGTTCCCCAGGAAAATTATTTAATGGAGCTACGCAAGCAAGCCTTTGCAGATTCTGAAAAGGAAAGCTATACAAATGCTCAAACTGTGGAACGTTTTAAGACAGCCTTTGGACATGTTGAAGTGAAGCGTATTACGTATACCGTCCCACTTGAAGCGCATCTAGTACAAAACTTACTCGAAATGACACCAATGGGTTGGCACATTGAAGAAAAAGAGAATATTCAATTACGGGAAATTACAATTGATTTAGATTTATTAATTGGAATGGAGTGATGATGGATGAAGAAAATTTTAGTATTAGGTGGAACACGTTTTTTTGGAAGGAAATTAGTAGATTTATTACTGGAGCAAAAGCATGAAGTAACGATTGTAACGCGAGGGGTTTCTGAAAATCCGTTTGGTGAAGCGGTGGAACATATTAAAGTCGACCGCAAAGAAAAGGCTGCGTTTGAGAAAGCTTTGGAAAATCGCACTTTTGATATTGTTTACGATAATATTTGCTATTCACCGAATGAAGCGAAGCAACTATGTGACATGTTTAAAGGAAAAATCGGTAAACTTGTTTTCACCTCTACATTAGCTACATATGAGGCAGATGGTATGCCCCATGCAGAGGGGGATTTTGACCCAACTTCATATGAAATCGTAATGGGTGATACGCATGAATTTACTTACGGTGAAGGAAAGCGTTTAGCGGAAGCGGTCTTTTATAGATTTGCCGATTTCCCTGTCGTGGCTGTTCGCTTCCCGATTGTGATGGGTGAGGATGATTATACGCGCCGCTTGCATTTCCATATTGAGCGCATCGTAAATAATGAGCCGATTGGATTTAGTAATATGGATGCTGAAATGTCGTTCATTCAAGCAACAGAAGCAGCAAGATTTTTAATGTGGGCAGGAATGGGAAATGTTGAAGGACCGATTAATGCTACGGCGAATGGTGTTATAGCATTAAAAGATTTGATTTCACTTATAGAAGAAAAAACGGGTGAACGTGCAAAAATAGCACTGCTCGGTACTGAAGAAATCCGTTCACCATATGCAATCCCTGCTTCATGGTATATGAAAAATGATAAATCACAGCAACTAGGATTTAAATTTAGTCATATTGATGATTGGTTGCCTCAGTTAGTCGAAGAAATTGCAAAATCTACACCAAAACAGTAATGATTGTATAGCAATACGACTATAGATTACAATAGATTGAGAATCAAACATAAGGTAGGAATGAAAAGTGTATAAATTTATTGCAAATATTGTATATGGTATTTTAGGGGTTAACGGGTCAAAGGCAAAGGTATATGGGAAAGAAAATATACCGAAAGAAGGAGGCTTTGTCATTGCTTGTACACATAATGGCTATATCGACATTTTAAATTTGGGAATATCGATGTTGCCACGAGAAGTACATTTTATGGCTAAAAAGCAATTGTTCGATGTTAAAGGCATAGGTTGGCTTATTAAAAGGCTGAACGCATTTCCGGTCGATCGTGATAATCCAGGGCCTAGTGTAATTAAAATCCCTCGACAACTTATTAAAGAGGGAAAGGTTGTAGGGATATTCCCAAGTGGTACAAGAAGCTCTGAAAACTCAGAATTAAAAGCCGGTGCCGTGACAATCGCCCAGCTGGCTAAGGCAGAAATTGTGCCGGCTGCCTATATCGGTCCGAAAAATGCAAAGGGTGTATTCAAACGTCAAAAAGGCTATTTGATTTACGGCAAGCCATTTACAGTGGAATCGGGAAAAGAAGGTCGTGAACAATCGGTACAGTTTTTGGAACAAGAGCTCAACCGACTGACTGCCCACCTTAAAGAATTGCATCCAGAGGTAAAATAATAGAAGCTGCCAAAATTTTTTTGGCGGCTTCTTTATGAGGAGGAGTCAATATGAAACAAGTGTTATTCGTATGCTTAGGAAATATTTGCCGTTCTCCAATGGCAGAGGCGGTTATGCGTGATTTAATAGAAAAGCGCGGTTTGTCCGATCAGATTAAAGTCGATTCAGCAGGAACGAGCAACTACCATATCGGCGAACCGCCACACAAAGGGACAAAGGCAAAACTACAGGAATTCGGCATTACTACAAGTGGGATGCAAGCTCGCCAGTTACGAAGCTCCGATTTGCATAACTTTGATTATATTGTGTGTATGGATGAAAGTAATGTAGCTAATACAATTGAAATGCTACGTGCAGAAGGGGATGTAAAAATATTTCGCTTCCTTGATTTAACTACTCATAAGAAGGATGTTCCTGACCCATGGTATACAGGCGACTTCCAGGAAACTTATGAACTTTGTTTGGAAGGGTGCGAGGCACTACTGAACCGAATTTTGGACGACTTTAAAAAATAAAATAGCGGGGCTGATGAAGACATCAGTCCCGCTATTTATTTTAGTATGGTAATGAAACTTCGATAATTTTGGTTTTTTGCTGTTTTGTCTGTCGCCATTTATAGATTGTTGGCGATTCATAGTTTTCAATATCAGGCACTTCCGCTTGGATTGTCTTGTCATCTATCCATTCATAATGAAAAATTGGGTACCATGGATGAGTAAAATAATCTTGCTTAGAGCTTGGCAGATTGACTTCCATCTTATCGATATTGAGCACGTGAAGCATTGCTCGAGGAAGTAAAGTGTCTTCATAATATTCATCAAGGGTAATGGACATTAAGATGTTTTCATAATTTGGTGACAGCTTGAAGCTCTGTAATTTACCCCAAACTAAACTGCCGAATGTAATATCCTCACCAAGCCTTTTAACGAATGCATTTTCACAATATTGTTCTAGACAATTATATTTGAAAACGCCAATTTCTGTATCTTTATCTGTAAATAGAGGTTCATACGTCAATTCAAAGTTATCTGCCTCATATTTGTATAGTAAAAGTTGGTTTAAAAATGTCAACTGATAAAACGGGATCTCTTCTACTGTATTATTCAAAGTGTTTTTAAACGAAATGACTTTCTCTTTATTTATTGTTGGTAGTTCATTGATTGATCCTAATAATGATAATATTTCATGGCCATCATTCGTAATAAACTGCTTGGCAACAAGTCCGTCGCCATTATCGTAATAAAAGAAGTTTTTCCCTCCCTCAATCTCCTTGGTAATTTGTACTAAGTTATCGTACTCCTTGTATGGTGTTATAAGTTTTACTGGATACGACATCGCCTGCCCTTCAAATGTGAAACCATCCTTTACAGGCAATTTTATAATAGTTTGTATAGGGTCTAGCTGGTTTAACTGTGTTAAGGTAAAAGACTTTTTTTCAAATTCCATAATTTCCTCATACACAAGTTCTATCGCATCAGTTTTTATACGATAAACTTTTTGCATTACTGCTCCAGTATTATCTTCCAATATTTCAACATATTCATCGGACAGCCAGGTCGTTGTTTCTGTAAACCCTGCATATTCATTTCCCATTCCTAAGAAGTAAGCAACATCGCCGTCCTCTTTAAAATATTTTTGTAATGGTAATTCTTCTATCGTTTCTTTGATTTCTTCATCTACAGGTACGGTTGGGGTCGTTTGGCTGAAGTCATTTAGGGACCATGGATTCATCACAAGAATTGTAAGGGTAATCATCGCTAAAAAGATTACAAATGTTGCATAGTATAAACGGTTGGATTTTTTGAATGGCTGCTTTTGCCGTTTTCGAACGTTTACTTTTGCCATTACTTGTTCCGATCTTTTAGATGTGGAGCCCATTTTTTTATTGAGCTGACGTTTTATTTCATTCATTGGCAAGCACCTCCCATTCCTCTGAAGATAGTTTTTCCTTTAATAATTGTCTTGCTCTCCGCATCCTCGTTTTTACAGTGTTATCGGATATCCTTAATAAACTTGCAACTTCCAGGACGGAAAGCTCCTCATAATAGTAGTGAACAATGACTTCCCTTAAAGGTATAGGCAATTGTAAAATTGCTTCTGCAATATCGAGCCGTTCTGCTTGTTGAAGCATTTTTTGTGGATCTATTTTTGTTTGAAAAAAATGGTTTGTTAATTGTTGCTTTCGGTATGTCCAGCTTTTTAAATAGTCTTTGCTCTTATTTATAACAATGCGTACAAGGTAAGTTTTTAACGAAGCGCGTTCTTCAAACTGTTCGAACTTAACGTAATACGATAAAAAGGAGTCCTGCACAATATCCTCTGCCACTTGCCAATCCTTCACATATAAAAAGGCAATGCGGAGCAAATAATCGCTATACGTTTCCATTACTTGTTGAAATGCTTGCTCATCGGAAAGCATCATACAATAAGCACTCCTTTCTATTGATTTATTCATTAGACGAATCAGATGTAGCATTCGTTTTAGTAAACAATAAATTTTAAAATGTATTAAGAAAAAATGCTACAGGTTTTACATTTTTTTGAGAAGGCAATTTAATTTTTTTTAGACTTTATGTATAATGAGTAAGTTAAATAATATTTTTTCGTTTTTAAATAATGTGATGAATAGATAATCGAAAGAGAGTGGATATAATGGGTCGTAAATGGAATAACATTAAAGATAAAAAAGCTGGGAAAGATGCAGCTAACAGTCGTATTTATGCGAAATTTGGCCGTGAAATTTATGTAGCAGCTAAATCAGGTGAACCAAATCCAGAATCAAACCGAGCGTTAAAAACAGTTTTAGAACGTGCGAAAACATATTCAGTGCCAAAGCATATTATTGAAAAAGCAATCGATAAAGCAAAAGGTGGCGGCGATGAGCAATTCGATGAGTTACGCTATGAAGGTTTTGGTGTAGCGGGTACAATGGTTATCGTTGATGCACTAACAAACAATGTAAATCGTACAGCTTCAGAAGTACGTGCTGCATTCGGTAAAAACGGCGGAAATATGGGTGTATCAGGCTCTGCGGCACATATGTTCCAAAATACTGCTGTATTCGGTATTGAAGGCAAAACAGAAGATGAAATTCTTGAAATCTTAATGGAAGCTGACTTGGATATGCGCGATATTATGGAAGAAGAAGGAACTATTATCGTATACGTTGAGCCGGAGCAATTCCATGCAACACAGGAAGCATTTAAGGCAGCGGGTATAGAAGAATTTACCGTTGCAGAGTTAACGATGCTACCAATGACAGAAGTAGCATTAGCAGGCGATGATCTAGTGAAATTTGAAAAGATGATCGATGCACTGGAAGATTTAGAAGACGTACAGCGTGTGTACCATAACGCTGATTTAGGAGAATAATTATTCTAGCCCAAAATATAAAATTTTGGGCTTTTTTTAATGCTTATATAGGTAAATTTGTACAATATTTATACTAAATGTTAATGAATATGTTGGATTAAGCAGAATTGGTTGTATTTAACATTCGAATAATTCAAAATACATATATTATGAATAAACTAGGAGACGAAGCATATGAAAAAAAGGGATAAACTTGGTACTAGAATCATAGCGATAATTGGTATTATTTTTGCAGTGATTCTATTACTAAATATAGCTTTAATGAACTACAACTCCTCACAATCCGTAGAGTCAGCTGTTAAAGAACGTACGGTTGAAGTAGCGAGTAATATTGTAAATTTCATTGATATAGAAAAGTATGAGCAGTTAATTAATAATCCAGGCGAAAATGAAGTTTATTGGGAATTGCGTGAAGAGCTTAATGCCCTACGTGAATATAACGGTGTGTTATATGCGTACACGTATTTTGTTCCAGAAAAAGATGGGGATGTCATATTTTTAGTAGATGGTATGCCAGCAGATGATATAGAGGGGGCTGGAAAAATAGGTGATCCTTCTTCTGCGACAAAATATGAGCATATCGAATCTGTAATAAGAGAAGGGCGCTATGCTACGGATATTTTAAGTAACAATTTCGGTGAATATATCACAGGTATTGTCCCTGTGAAAAACGCTTCAGGAGAAACAATTGCTTACTTAGGTGTCGATATCGATGCTTCATATATTGCATCCTTAACAGGTAATGTTGCAAAGCAAGTAGTTCCATTGATGGCAATTATATTTATCGTAATTATTAGTGGAGCCTTAATTGGTATTTATGCCTATATACGTCGTGCGTTATTACCTTTAGTTACTTTAAATGTAGCTGCTGAGCATTTAGCTTCAGGGGATATTGCTCAATCAAAAGCAGTTATTGAAGGTATGAAATTTAAAACGAATAATGAGATTATGGCATTCGCCACAAATTTCCAAAACTCATTAGGTGATTTATCGACAACTTTCCAGATTCTCAAGGACCGAACAAATGGTTTAACAGAAGTAGTTGATATGATTGAAGCATCGACTGCGAGTGTTAATACCTCCAATGAAAAAATGGTAGAAAATATTGCAACGATTTCTCAAAGTGGAGCAATGCAAAAAGTAAGTAATACAGAAGTAAATGCAGCGATGAGCGAAATGGCGATTGGTATTCAAAAGCTTGCCGACACAATTAGTGAAATAGCAGAAATATCAACAGATATGACAAGTACCGTGGAAATTGGTGCACAGAACGCAGAAAAGGTTATAGCTCAAATTCAAGGGGTAGAAAACTCGGTAGAAAATACTTCAAGCCTCGTGAAAGATATGGGTGAAAGCTTCCAATCCATTAAAGAGATGGTCAACGTTATTACGAGTATTGCAGATCAGACAAACTTATTAGCGCTTAATGCAGCAATAGAAGCTGCTAGAGCTGGAGAAGCAGGGAAAGGATTTGCTGTTGTTGCTGATGAAGTGAAAAAACTGGCTGAAATGTCTCGTCATTCTGCAGAAGAAATTTCAGGACATCTTCAAAAATTCTCGACGATTACAAATAAAGTTTTAGTTGAGATGGATATGACAACATCAGATGTAAAAGAAGGGACAATTGCGGTAGGAGAAATTGGTCAACAATTACATCAAATTTTAGATTCAGTTTTAGAAGTAAATAACCGGATTCAGGATGACTCAGCCGTTGTAGAGCAAATGTCTGCAGGTGCAGAACAAATTTTAGCTTCTACTGAAGAAATGAGCGGCTTAGTGAATAATACTTCAGACAATGCAAAAAATTTAGCTTATGTTTCAGATGAACAAACACAAGTAGTAGATGATTTAACAAAAGCCGTTACTCAATTAGACGAGCATTCTCAACAAGTTGTGTTAGAAATGAATAAGTTTAAAATATAAAGATATTGATTGTTTCATAAATGATAAACAGTGGCGACAATTCTCCACTGTTTATTTTTTCATTTCACTAGAAATGGTTAAATATTCTGAAATTAATTGCAATTCCTGGCAATATAATAAATAATAAAAGAGTGAATTTCGAATTATTAGATGGGGTGAATGAGTTTGGTAACATTTAAAGATTTTGAATATATACGTCCAGATTTTGAACAAATGAAAGAACAAAACGAGGCACTATTAGAAGAGTTTAAAGCTGCAACTACAGTAGATGAACAAAGCGAAGTTATAGAAAAATTAAATGCATTCCGCAATACATTTTCAACAATGGCTAATATCGTATATGTACGCGCTTCAATTGATACGAATGATGACTATTATCAAAAAGAGCGGGACTTTATTGATGAAGTAAGTCCAATGGTAGATGAGCTTGTTTTTAATTACTATACAGAGCTTGTAAAATCGCCATTTCGTGATCAGTTGGAAGAAAAATGGGGTACACAGCTATTTGCTTTAGCAGAAAACTTATTAAAAGGTTTCTCGCCTAAAGTTATAGAGCTTATGCAAAAGGAAAATAGATTAACATCTGAATACAGTAAGCTAGTTGCTTCAGCTCAGATTGAATTTGACGGCAAAACGTTGACATTGGCACAACTGGGACCATATGCAGAATCTACCGAGCGCGAAGTACGTAAAGCAGCCCGTAAAGCGACTGCAGACTTTTATGCTTCCAATAAGGAAAAATTTGATCAAATTTATGATGATTTAGTAAAGCTGCGCCATAAAATCGCGACAAAATTAGGCTTCAAAAACTATGTGGAACTTGGCTATGTCAATATGAACCGTATTGACTACAATGCGGAGATGGTCGCAAAATTCCGCGAGCAAGTGCGCGAAAATATCGTGCCGCTTGCAACAAAACTATACGAGCGCCAAGCTGAACGCATCGGTGTGGAAGACTTTAAATTCTATGATGAGGGCTTAACTTTCTTAACAGGAAATGCTGTACCACAAGGTGATCCGCAATGGATTATTGATAATGGTAAAAAAATGTACGAAGAACTATCTAAAGAAACAGGCGAGTTCTTCAACTATATGATCGAGCATGACCTGATGGATTTAGTTGCGAAAAAAGGTAAGGAGAGCGGTGGATACTGCACGTTTATTGAAGACTATGAATCTCCGTACATCTTCTCGAACTTTAATGGCACATCAGGAGATATCGATGTACTGACACATGAGGCAGGGCATGCATTCCAAGTATATTCAAGCCGAAACATTGGCATTCCAGAATACTTATGGCCGACATATGAGTCAGCAGAAATTCATTCAATGAGTATGGAGTTCTTCACATGGCCATGGATGGAGCTATTTTTCGAGCATCAAACAGATAAGTATAAGTTCTCACATTTAAGCAGCGGATTACTATTCTTACCGTATGGTGTAGCAGTAGATGAGTTCCAGCATATTGTGTATGAAAATCCAGAAATGACACCAGCTGAGCGTAATGGTGCATGGAAGGAAATCGAAGCGAAATATTTACCGCATCGTAATTATGATGGTCATGATTATTTAGAGTCAGGTGCTTTTTGGCAACGACAAGGACATATATATTCAAGTCCATTCTATTATATCGATTATACGTTAGCGCAAATTTGTGCATTCCAATTTTGGAAACGTTCGCGCGAGGATTTTGAAGGAGCGTGGAAGGACTATCTTCACCTATGTGGTCTAGGTGGTTCGTTTGCTTTCACAAAACTTGTTGAAGAAGCGGGTTTAATCTCTCCATTTGAGGATGGTTGTGTAGAATCAGTTATTGGCACGATTGAAGATTATTTAAATTCAATAGATGATAAAAAGCTATAGTAAATAAAAAGGATTGTTTTGCAAAAATTCAGTTGCAAAACAATTCCTTTTTATTTTGTATTTTATGAAGCTTTATGGCATGCTAAAACGTACATAATCTATAGTGATTAAGAAAAGAAAAAGAGAGTTGAGAAAGAGAGTGAGCCGATGACAAGGAAGCTGTGGTTTCAAGTTGGGGTAGGAATTTTAATTACTTTATTAATTATCAAATATTTCATTGAAATTCATACGATTTTTAATCCGATTATCATCATTTTTACGACAATTCTTGTACCGTTATTACTGGGTGGGGTGCTCTATTATATTTCAGAGCCGTTACAGCGTATATTGGAAAAACGGGGAATGCCGAGATGGGGAAGTTTAATAACAATTGTTCTTATAATTGCCGGTTTATTCGCAAGTTTTTTGATTTTAGTTGGTTCTCCAATTGCAACCCAAGTAAACAGACTTGTAGAAAATGCACCAACAATTGCTAAGGATATTGAAAAAACAGCTGATTTTATTTTAGACAATAAGGAAAATATTCCGATGTTACCTCCGCAGGTAGAAGAGTTTATCGGGTCGGTAACCAATTCCATTCAAGACATTGCTGTCGCAAGTAGTAAATATCTTATGTCCTTCTTAAGTGGAGCGGTTACGGTAACATTAACATTAGTATTAGCGCCGTTCTTCTATATTTTTATGTTGAAAGACCATGAAAAGTTTGCTCCTCAAATTTATGGTATATTTTCCGGGGAACGCCGCACGTGGGTGAAGAAAACATTAGAAGATATTGATAACGTATTAAGAAGCTATGTACAAGGGCAAGTATTGGTCAGCTTTTTACTCGCGATCATGATGTACATTGGTTATTTAATCATTGGTTTGGAGTATTCATTATTACTTGCTTTATTTGCATTTTTCATGAATATGATTCCATTTATCGGTCCGTGGATTTCCCTTGTACCGGCAGTGATTGTAGCATTGATTTATGATCCGTTTGACGTTATTTGGGTTGCTGTTATAACACTTGTGGCCCAGCAAGTAGAAAGTAACTTAATTACACCAAATGTTATGGGACGCTCTTTGGATATTCACCCGTTGACAGTAATTTCAATCGTATTGGCAGCAGGAAATATCGCTGGATTTATCGGAATTTTAATCGCCATTCCTACGTACTGTGTCATTAAAGTAATCGTTCAGAATATTTATGAAGAACGTAAACAAATTAAAGAGACAGCCAATAAGACAGTATAGTTTATTTTATATTGCTAAATTGCGGGGTATATGTGACAAACATATGCTTCGCTTTTTAATTTTCGCTGGACGCGGTATACTTAATAATTGAAAAGACATTTAAAAGGAGCATACAATGCTAACATTTGAACAAAAACAAGAAATTATTGAATCATTCCCACAGCTGACAAAAAAGGAAATTTCGTTAAAGCGTGTGAATTATCACTTTGAAGAAAGTCTTTATGAAAAAACAATTGTTGTAGAAAAGCTTCATCCTAACGGCAATGGCTTTGTTTTCGTGGGAGACTTATTAAAATATGAAAAAGAAGCGAGCGACAATGGACTTGTGAACATTCGTGATTATGATGAAGAAGCGCTACGTGAAATTGTACGTGATGCCATCGACTATTTATCTGAAGAAGAAGTAGAGGACTTGCCTATTATCGAGACATGGGTATCTCGTGAAGGTACGAAGCTGAATCTCGAATTTAATGATCGTTCTTGGAATATTTATCACCAGGGAAATTTAGAGGAAACATTCGGTACGCGTGAAGACGCTGTCGCTTATTTACGTGAAGATGGTTTCCGACTTTCAAAATAGATAAGTGGGGGTTATGAAGGATGGGGCAAGAGCAACAATCAAAAGAGATGTCAGGGAATAAAATGGTGAAAATTATCATCGGTATAATTTTAATTGCTTCCATCATTATCGTTGTTGCGATTCAAGCATTCTACATGCTGTGGGAGCCTAAAGAGCCAAAGCAAATTGAACAACAAAACGAAACTAAGCAGCCAAGCTATTCGAAATCGGCACAAAATTTTTATGAAGAGCTACTTTATTTAGGTTAATATAGTGAGCTAATCCCTCTTGTTGTTTATACGACGAGAGGGACTTTTAATAGTAGTCTGCGGTTTTCTAATAAGTAGACTGACGTTTCTAAAATATTTTCAAAATATCTAATATAAGTGCGGCTTTCTAATATCCAAGCGCGGTGTGCTAATAAGTGTTAGAGATGTTCTAATATAGGCTGTAGGTTTTCTAAAATCATCTCCAGTTGTTCTAATATCCGTATAGTTTGTTCAAATAAAATCATCCGCCTCCAACGTAAGACCAAAAGAGATTCTGCATAAAAAAGCCATCCATCCCGATTATGAGGATGGATGACTATTTTACTTTCGTCCTATTTCGGTCTCGTGTCTTTTCTAAACGGCAGCCACCAGTTCCAATCGCCGAACAGCTTCATGAAACTAGGGACAAGCATGAGTCGGATAATTGTTGCATCAATGGCAATAGCTATTGCAATACCGACACCAATTTGTTTAACAGGCATTACATCAGTAAATGCAAATGCGCCAGTAATGACAATCATAATGAGTGCCGCTGAAGTAATGATTTTACTTGTTGAGACAAGTCCATCTATTGTTGCCTTTGTATTTGTCGCCCCTTTTAAATATTCCTCTTGAATACGGGAAATTAAAAATACCTCGTAGTCCATACTTAATCCGAATACTAAACAGAATATAAGAACAGGAACAATCAACACAAGTGTTGTTGCTTCCAAACCGAAATGCCCATATTGGAATATGTAGACGAGAATCCCAAACGTTGCACCAAGCCCTAAAATGTTCATGATAATCGCCTTTAATGGAATTAAAATCGATCGGAATGCCACCATTAAAATAAAGAAAGTTGAAACGATGATAATCGCAATTGCAATAAGTACCTTACTTGCTATTTCATCAAATATTTCCTGGTTGAACTTAGCTTGACCAGACAATGCGAAATCAACGCCTAAATCTTTATCCATCCAGTCGCGTACAAAATCCTGTGCTTCTGAAGTTGCACCAGTTGTATTTAAATAGGCCACCATATACATTTTATCTTCTTTAATAAAGTTATCAGCAACTTCATCGAGTACTCCCGGCGCTTGTGGGTTACTATTTGCCATTTCCCACATTTCAGCAGATTCAATATTTGCCACCGTAAACATAGAAGTTACCCGGTCTACCATTGGATCATCTAATAGCTGCTGTTGAATATCGAATATTTTTTCGCGTCCTTCTTTCGTATCCCAGTCATCATAGTTTTCAGCAAGCAAGAAGACAGGTGTATTTTCAGCTATGCCAAATTCTTCATCCAGTTTATCAAAAGTTTGGCGAGATTCATAAGAAGTCGGTAATGACTCCGTTGAAGGAATCGTTAACTCAATATCTTTAATCGGTACCATTGCAATGATTAGAAGGATAACGGCAACGAAAATAATAGTGATGGGACGCTTCATAACGAAAGCGGCAAATTTTTGCCAACGAGAGGCAGTCGGCTTGATACGGAGAATACGTCCTTTATTTAAACGATCACCGAGCAGAATAAGAGTTGCAGGTAAAAGAGTTAGCCCTGTTAATACCGCCAATAGCACAACAATTGTTCCACCCAATGCAATATTCATGAAAATCTCAACATCGATGACAACCATAGCACCGAGTCCGATCATGACACAAAGCGCGGAGAATATAATCGAGCGCCCTGCTGTTTGGATGGCGATTTGTACAGATTGTTCAATTGACTGTGTATTGCGCTCTTCACGATAACGATTTATTAATAATAAAGCAAAATCGATGCTTAACGCCAAACCGAGCATTGGTACAATATTTAATACGAAAATGGATAGGTTAACTGAATCCCCTAAAAGTGTCAAAATACCGAGTGTCATTACAACAGTTGCACCACCAACAAAAATTGGCAGTAATGAAGCAACAATAGTACCGAATGCAAGTAGTAAGACAATCAATGCAATAGGTAAACCAATTGTCTCTGCTTTAATTAAATCATTTTGGCTAGCTAGATTAATATCTTTTGAAATAACAGGTTCGCCCGTAATGGAAATGCCATTATTTTCTCCAAGCTTTTCCCTCAGTTCGTCAATAATAGGGAAATAATCGACGACTGTATTATCAAATTCTAAAAGACCGTAAGCAAAATCATTGTTATTTAATTCTTCCACACCTATTGGGGAGGTAATAGTTTGTATTTCCTCGATCGTTTCTAAACTTTCAAGTGCCGAATTGATTTCTTCTTCGGTTTTATCTTCAAACAATACGAAAATCGTTTTTGCAGGAAGATTGAAAGTTTCGGAAAGTTCATCTGTTACATAAGAATGATCCCCATCATAAAAAAATCCATCCCCTTGTAGTTTAGCGGGAAGTTGTAGTGCCAAATAGGCAAGAATGACTAAAAGCGTACACCATATAATAACTATGGGCTTTGCGAACTTTGTGACAAATGCTGCGAACTGTTTCATCTAATACCGCCTTTCTTTCTCAGTAATTACAGTGTAATAGATTCCTGGAAAAAAAGAAAAGAGGGAGGTTTGCCCGAAAGAAATTTCGGAACATACCTACCCTCCAACTAAAAGAATATGTTTAATATTGTGTAAATAACTGCTGCCATGACAGCAGAGATAGGCATTGTAATAATCCAAGTAGTGACTATTTTACGAGCCATTCCCCAGTTTACGCCTTTAACATTTTGAGCCGCACCAACACCCATAATCGCAGATGAAATAACATGTGTTGTAGATACCGGTAAATGGATTAGTGTTGCCCCAAAAATAATCGATGCAGAAGAAATATCGGCTGCTGCACCATTTACAGGGCGGATTTTCATGATTTTCCCGCCGACTGTTTTAATAATTTTATAACCACCAATTGATGTACCTAGACCCATTGCTAAAGCACAGGCGAAACGTACCCAGCTTTGCACATCATCAGTCGTTTGCCAATTGGCTGCAATAAGTGCCATTGTAATAATACCCATTGCTTTTTGCGCATCGTTTGTACCGTGCGTAAATGACTGGATCGCAGCTGTAAAAATTTGCATAATACGGAAGCCCTTATTTGTTTTATAAAGATTCATATCTTTAAAAAGGAATTTCATAAGTGTCATCATAATATATCCGACAGTAATAGCGATGATTGGTGAAGCTAATAAAGCGATAAGAATTTTAGAAAAGCCACTATAATTTAAAACACCAATTCCAGATGCTGCAATGGCTGCACCGGCAATTGAACCAATCAATGTATGTGAAGAACTTGATGGAATCCCAAAATACCAAGTGACTAAGTTCCAAGTAATCGCAGATAATAATGCTGCTAGTATAACAACAGAACCGATTAATGGTGCATCAGGGGTTGATAATGCAAATGGATCAACAATATCTGATGCAATCGCTTTTGCTACGCCTACGAATGTAATGGCACCTAAAAAGTTCATGATTGCTGCCATGATTACCGCTACTCGAGGTGGTAGGGCACGTGTAGAAACAGATGTTGCAATCGCATTTGCAGTATCATGAAAACCATTAATGAAGTCAAATGCAAGTGCAAAAAAGACTACTAAGACGGTAATGATAAGTAGTGTGTTCATAAAAGGACTCCCTATATTTTACGCGTTACGCATAATGATTGTTTCAATTGTGTTTGCCACTGTTTGACAGTAGTCAGCAATTTCTTCTAACTGCTCATAGATGTCTTTAAACTTAATTAAACGAATTGGATCTTTTTCATTTAAAAATAATTTTTTTATAGAAGAACGTAATACTTCATCGCATTCGCGCTCATAATCTTTAATTAAAATTGCATGCTGGCGCATACCAACAAGATCCTTTTTGTTTAATAGCTCCATTGCTTTTACAATTTCATCAGTTGATTTGGCAATATAGGCTAGGAAATTACGCATCGAGTCATCGATTTCTGTTAAAGAGAACATTTCAAAATGTCCGATTGTGCCTTCTGTTCCATCTAAAACATCATCCATACGGATAGCTAATGACAAAATATCTTCACGCTCGATAGGCGTCATAAATGACTTGTTAAGCATAACGATCAATTCATGTATTAATTTATCGCCCGCTGTTTCATATTGTTTCATTCGAATACTAATTTCTTTTAAATCTGCAACCGTCTCGATACGGAAATCATTTGCATAGTGAATGCCTTCACGCATATTTTCAGCAATTTTCAATAATGCCGAGAAAAACGGGTCTTGCTTCTTTGAACTAAACATGGAATTGCCTCCTGAATTTATATAATAGAAAAATTATTTTAAAAATTAACCTCAATTATCATAACAAAAACTTAAAAAAATCTATACAAAATTTACGTTGATAGTGATAAACTTTACAATTCTGTAACATAAGGAAAAGATGAATATTTACTTATATTTAGTCACTGTAGAGATAATTTTTGATGATAAGAGAATATACTTATGTTATTTCAATAAAAATTGCAGTTCATTTTCCAAAAAGGGCTTTGCATTTAAAAAGCGGACAAACTCGTCATATTTTACTCGTTGTTCATTTGTTGGCTTTTTCCCGGTGAAATATGCACGGATTAGAATATTCTTTGGTGTATTTTCCATATCGATAAACTCTAATAGCTGTGTGTCATAGCCAACAAGTGATAATAGTTCAGCTCGAATGGAATCTGTCGCTAATGCAGCAAAGCGCTCCTTCACTAGCCCGTGTTGTGTCATAACTGATAAAGTTGGTGCTTGAAGCTGACGATTAAGTTCATGTTGACAGCAAGGGACACTTAAAATTACTTTTGCTCCCCATTTCACTGCACGAGCTAATGCCATATCTGTCGCGACATCGCAAGCATGGAGAGTTACAACCATATCGACTTGAGTTTCTTCATTAAAGTCATTAATATCACCTACTAGAAATTGCAGATTTTCATACTGCAAATCTTGTGCAATGCGATTACATTCATCGATTACTTCTTTTTTTAAGTCTAGACCTGTGACTTGAATATCGAGTTCTTTTTCAACCTTTAAATAATAATAAAGCGCAAATGTTAAATAGGATTTACCAGAACCAAAATCTAAAATGCGAATTGTTTTGTCTCTTGGTAAATGCGCTAAAGAATCGTCGATGAATTCAACAAATCGATTAATTTGTTTAAACTTATCATATTTTTGTTTTTTGATTTTGCCGTCCTCTGCCTGCACCCCTAAACGAACTAAAAATGGGTGCACTCTTGAGTCATCTAATAAATACCGTTTTTTACGGTTATGGGATAAATCAACTTGTTTTGCCGTCGCATTTTGACTCGATTTCCAGAGTACTTTGTTCTTTTTAGAAAGCTGTACCTGTATCGTTTGCTCCTGAAACTCGGCATGTACTTGCCTGAATTGTTCGAAAAGCATGTCGAGCTTAGCAGCCAAATCCTGTATTGCCACATTTTCATGCTTTAAAATTCGTTCATATTGATATTCAAGCTGAATCATATATTCCTCGCGTATTTCTACTGGCTTTAGCTTTACGCGCTTTAAGTCATTTGATTTTTGACGTGGTTGGCTAATTGTTGCTTGGAGTAATGTTTTATTAGAAATAAGTGCGAGCAGTTGCACTTTCATTTGTTCAAATTCCATAAAAACCGCCTTTTCTTTTTCCGAAATAATCTTGTTCCTTTAGTATAATAATGCGCCTTTGTCGTCTTATTGTACAGGCTTTTGAATTGTATGATACGATGGGAAAAAGTTTTAATGTAAGCAAGGAGGCAATAGTTTGAAAGATGTTGAGGTATTAATTGAACGCGGTGTATTGGTTGGAGTCAATTTACAAAAGAATGAGCATTTTGATTATTCAATGGAAGAATTGGCAAATCTAGCGGAAGCTTTGAATGTGGAAGTTCTCGGTATGGTAACGCAAAATTTAGAGCGTGTAACACCGTCACATTATGTAGGCACTGGAAAGATTGAAGAAATTAAAGCGTTTTTTGAAGAAACGAATGCAAACATTGTTATTTTTAATGATGAACTGTCCCCTTCGCAAATTCGAAATTTAGAGCGGGATTTAGAATGTAAAGTAATTGACCGTACAATGCTCATTTTGGATATTTTTAGTCGACGTGCAAAAACACGTGAAGCGCAATTGCAAGTGGAGCTTGCTCAATTACAATATATGCTTCCACGCTTAGTTGGGCTTCATGCATCGTTATCACGTCAAGGCGGTGGCACAGGTGGTGGCTTTAAAAACCGTGGTGCCGGAGAAACGAAGCTTGAGTTGGACCGTCGAAAGATTGAAGATCAAATTTCGAAAATCAAAAAAGAATTGGAAGTTGTTAAAGAACAGCGCGAAACACAACGTAAGCAACGACGTAAAAATGCTGTACCGGTCGTTTCTATTGTAGGATATACAAACGCAGGGAAATCCACGATTATGAATCAGCTTCTTGCAAAAGCGGGACAAGATGTTACAAAGCAAGTTTTTGAAAAAGATATGCTATTCGCAACACTGGAAACTTCTGTCCGTAATATTGAACTCGAAGACAATAAATCATTTTTACTTACGGATACAGTAGGTTTTGTTAGTAAATTACCTCACCACTTAGTAAAGGCTTTCCGTTCCACATTGGAAGAAGCGCGTGAAGCGGATTTACTATTGCATGTAGTCGATGTATCCAATGAAGAATACCGCTTCATGATGGATGTGACAAATGAAACATTAAAGGCTATCGATGTTGAGAATATTCCTACCCTTTATGTGTACAATAAATCCGATTTGGCAAGCTTAGAATACCCGCTAGTAAGTGGCGATAATATTTGGCTTTCTGCAAAGCAAAATATCGGATTGGATGAATTGTTACAGCTTATTCGCAAACAAGTTTTCGCCAACTATATCACCTGTCAAATGCTGATTCCTTACAATCAAGGAGCCGTGGTTTCTTATTTAAATGAACAGGCCACAATTTTTGAAACGGCCTATGAAGAGAATGGTACGTTACTAACGCTAGAGCTTAAAGAAGCTGACTATCAGAGATACGACAACTATGTCGTGAAATAAAGTATTAATCATTCAATCTAAGGTACAGTGCAATATGGCATTGTACCTTAGATTTTTTTATGGCTTTTTATCCAACAAGAGGAAGAGTCAAAATATTTCCTTTATATAATTAATTAATTTATAATTCAGAAGTCTAAATTGTAATGATACGTCTTAATTATTTGAAAATATAGAAAAATAACATAATTATAACATTTTGATTATTTGTTGATTTTGATCAACTGTTACGCTAAAGTGTTGAAGTATATTATTTCAAATGTCAGACAACAGACTTTATTGTCAGAATATTTATTAATCGGAGGATTTCAAATGTATTCAAAAGAAGAAATAGTGAAATCTGTTCCTCAAACAGGATTTGTTGGTCAACCTAAAGGTTTATTTACATTATTCTTTACAGAGTTTTGGGAACGATTTTCATATTATGGAATGCGTGCCATTCTACTTTTCTACATGTACTATGCTGTTAAAGATGGTGGATTAGGACTAGACCGTACGCAAGCTAACATTATCATGTCGATATATGGTTCATTAATCTACATGTCAGGTATTATTGGCGGATGGATTGCTGACCGTATAACAGGCACGCGTAAAGCCGTATTCTATGGCGGTATATTAATTATGGTCGGTCATATTTTATTGGCATTACCGCTGGGCGTAAACGCTCTGTATTCATCAATGTTCTTTATTATAATTGGTACAGGGTTACTTAAACCGAACGTATCATCAGTTGTAGGTGACTTATATGCGCCGACTGATGCTCGTCGTGATTCTGGATTCTCAATTTTCTATATGGGTATTAACATGGGTGGTTTCTTAGCACCATTATTAGTTGGACTATTCCAAAAGAACTGGGGCTTCCATGCTGGATTTGCAGTAGCTGCAGTAGGTATGTTCATCGGATTAGTTGTATATTTAATGTCTCAGAAGAGTCTTGGTTTAGCAGGTTCATTTGCACCAAACCCTCTTACTAATGTAGAGAAGAAAAAATCAGCTCGCAACTTTACAATTGGTGGTTTAGTCATTGTAATTTTAGGTTTCATTGCATACCAAACAGGTAATGCAAATATCGAAAACTTCTCATTATTAATTACAGCATTAGGTATTATCATCCCAACTTTATTTATTACCTATATGTATCGTAGTCCAAAAACAAATGCAGATGAAAAATCACGTTTGTTGGCATATATTCCATTGTTCCTATGTGCGGTAATGTTCTGGGCAATTGCAGAACAGTCTTCTACAATTCTTGCAACATTTATTGATACACGGACAAATCTAACGTTTTTAGGATTTGAAATACCAGCTGCATGGTTCCAATCGTTTAACCCATTATTCATTATTCTAATCGCACCATTATTTGCGGTTCTTTGGACAAAGTTAGGTGATCGTGGTCCTTCAACACCGAAGAAGTTTGCGCTTTCGCTATTCTTCTCAGGTACTTCATTCCTAATAATGATCGCTGCAATCGTTTTAACGCCTGCAGATACATTAGTTAATCCATTATGGGTTGTATTCTCGATTTTCCTAGTTGTATTAGGTGAATTATTGCTTTCACCAGTTGGTTTATCTGCAACAACTAAGCTAGCACCAGCAGCATTTGCTGGACAAACAATGGCTTTATGGTTCTTGGCAGCAGCAGCAGCTCAGGCAATTAATGCACAGTTAGTTCGTGTATACGAGCAGGTCTCAGAAACAACATACTTCGGTGTTTTAGGTATTTTATCTATTGTACTAGGTATAGTTATTTTAATCATCTCACCAATCATTACGAAAGCTATGCGCGGTGTAAAATAATTTTTTAACCTTAATTTGTAGAATTTTTTACGAATTAAGGTTTTTTCTTTTGGAAAAAAAGGAATAATAAAAGTTAACTACTTAAAAAGGTAGCTTGTGGTATATAATGGAATTGGGAGAAGCCTTACTAAAATGTCTCCATAAAGATTTTAGTTGGGAAGTTATAAATACAGCACTTGATATACAGAATATTCCCGATGGTTACAAGGATCTCATTAAGCAATGTAATCGATAGCTATGAGATGCAAATTATTGTTTTAACATTTTTAGTGGCACGATGAAAAAGTAACTATAGGGGAGGCAAAATTTATGTTAGAATCAGTAACGATTAAGGAATTGACGACTATTGAACAAATTGAAGAGGCACGTGAATTAGAGCATGAGATTTGGGCAGTCGGTAGCATCCCTGTTCATCAAACCATTGCAACAATACGTAATGGTGGAATTGTTCTTGGAGCTTATTTAAATGACGAAATTATTGGCTTTAACTATAGTTGTCCTGGATATATGGATGAGCAAGTGTATTTATATTCCCATATGATCGGTATTAAACGTAACTACCGTGAACAAGGTGTAGGAGAATTACTAAAAAACTATTTAAAAGATATCGCTATCGAACGCGGTTATAGAACTTGCCGTTGGACGTTTGATCCACTTGAAGCGCGTAGTGGTCATTTAAACTTTTCAAAGTTACGTAGTTATAGTGATACTTATATAGAGAATTGCTATGGTGAGATGGAGGATCCATTTAATAAATTATTGCCTACAGACCGCCTTTGTGTAGAGTGGCAGCTTGTTGATAATGATTATTTACGTTGGGATGCAAAAGTAGAAGAATTACTTGATGAAGCAAAACCTATCGTAGATTGGGAAGCAAATATTGTAGGGTTGCCTACATTGGATAAGGAACAGAAGTTTCGTAAAGAGGAAACGCTTATCCATGATGCATATACATTACCTATTCCAACAAACTTCCAAAAAATCAAAGTTGAGAGTGTCGCTTTAGCAGAAGACTGGCGATATAAAACGAGAAATATATTACAAGCAATGTTTGACCAAAATTACAAAATTATTTACTTAATGAAAAAAGATGAGCAAATAAGCCATTACCTACTTGTAAAGCGTTCTTTATTTGCCCTTTAATTCCTTTTTCAGCGGGTGTTTACCGCCCGCTGAAAAACTTTTAAAGTAATGAATCAGTAGGAGCAATGAACATGAAATTAGTGGAAGTCACGATGCATGAACTTATAATGCGAATGAAAACGCCTTTTACAACGAGCTTAGGGTCAATGCAAGATAAGCGATTTTTAGTATTGGAGGCGAAGGATGAAAGTGGTTTTGTCGGTTGGGGAGAGGGCGTTGCTTTTGAAGAACCATCCTACACAGAAGAAACTTTTAAAACTTCCCGCCATATGCTGGAAGATTTTTTAATTCCGGCGTTATTGGGAGCTGAATTGAAGCATCCAGATGAAGTGTTTGACATGTTTCGATCCATTCGTCGCAATAATATGGCAAAAGCAGCAATTGAAGGCGCAGTATGGGATATTTATGCCCAATTAATGAACCAACCATTAGCGCATGTCATTGGTGGGTCCCAGGAAAAAATCGAAGTGGGAATTAGTATTGGTTTACAGCCTACAGATGAACAGCTTATCCAAACGATTCAGCATTATTTGGATGAAGGCTATAAACGAATAAAAGTAAAAATCAAACCTGGAAAAGATATTGAACTTTTACATACAATTCGCCAAGCATTTCCTACCATTCCTTTAATGGCGGATGCAAACTCAGCGTATACATTAGATGATATGGAAAGTTTAAAAAAGCTGGATGAATTTAATTTAATGATGATCGAACAGCCACTTGCCCATGATGATTTAGTCGACCATGCATTATTACAAAAGCAAATCAAGACACCGATTTGTTTGGATGAAAGCATTACTTCTCTAGAGGATACACGTAAGGCTATTCAGCTGGGGAGCTGTGGTGTAATAAACATTAAAATTGCACGAGTAGGCGGTATCAGTGAAGCGAAGCGCATTCATGATTATTGCATGGAGCACCATATTCCCGTATGGTGTGGGGGGATGCTTGAAGCAGGAATAGGCCGAGCGCATAATGTTGCCATTACTAGTCTAGCTAATTTTATAATGCCAGGGGATACTGCTGCCTCAAGTCGTTATTGGTACGAAGATATTATTAGCCCAGAAGTAACAGTAGAAAATGGCTATATTAAAGTTCCCA
Source organism: Solibacillus ferritrahens (assembly GCF_037027585.1). Classification (NCBI taxonomy): domain Bacteria; kingdom Bacillati; phylum Bacillota; class Bacilli; order Caryophanales; family Caryophanaceae; genus Solibacillus; species Solibacillus ferritrahens. Next base: position 87,138 of record NZ_JAXCLE010000010.1, read on the forward strand.
AAAAACATGGAATCGGCTATGAAGTAAATCGTGCATTATTGGAAAAGTATAGTGTCAATAAAACGACATATCGGATATAGATGCAAACCACGAATTAAAATTTGTGGTTTTTTCTTGTTTCATCTAATTTCCTATATATACTGTAACTTGTAAATAAAGCGACTAATTGCTCTTAAAATACAATTTTCATTATATTGGTTATTCAAAAGTGCCTTATTTTTAAATCGTGCGTTTGATTTTCATTATTAGCAATTATATAATGATGTAGGGAAAGAAATGATTCTCATTTTCATTGAGAATCAGTGAATATATCTTGGCGTATGGCAATCAGATTTATTAGTTCACTCAAAATTCAGCAGCGTTTGTCTAGTTGAATTAAAATAAAAATAAAAATATATAAAGAATAGTGGGAAAATGAAATGAGACTTTGGATGCTCGTTGCAGCAACCATCGTTCTGTCCTTTATATCATTATTTATTGGGGCAATCGACATAAAACCATCTGATTTATTGGATTGGGATTCAGATAAGACACAAATTTTCCTGATGAGTCGAGTGCCGCGATTAATGGCGATCATACTTGCTGGGGCAGGGATGGGTATTTCAGGCTTAATTATGCAAAGTTTAAGCCGTAATAAATTCGTATCACCGACAACATCCGGTACACTGGATGCGGCTAAACTAGGTATTGTAGTATCGATGGTATTTTTCACAAGTGTAGGTTATATGGAGAAAATTCTCTTTAGTTTTACATTCGCGCTTATTGGTATGATGATTTTCATGCGCCTTCTGGAAAGCATTAAATTTAAAGATGTAATTTTTGTGCCTCTAATCGGGATTATGTATGGGAATATTATTGGTGCGATATCCACATTTATTGCTTATGAAGCAGATGTTTTACAAAGTGTAGATACATTCTTTTTAGGGAGTTTTACACTTGTTGTTTCAGGACGTTATGAGTTGCTTTATGTAGCTGTCCCGGCGATTATTCTTGCTTACTTATATGCAAATAAGTTTACAGTGGCAGGAATGGGAGAAGATTTTGCGAAAAATCTAGGGTTGAGCTACCGTACTGTGTTAAATCTCGGTTTAGTGCTTGTCGCGATTATTTCAACAACTGTAGTATTAACAGTGGGGATTATTCCTTTCTTAGGGTTAATTGTGCCAAACATAGTTTCATTATATATGGGAGACAATTTACGTAAAACGATTCCACATACAATTTTCTTAGGGGCAGCATTCCTATTGATGTGTGATATCTTGAGTCGTCTTATTGTGTATCCGTTTGAGATTCCTGTAAACACAACGGTTGCGGTAATCGGCAGTGCAATCTTCTTAGTAATGTTGTTTAGGGGGAAAGCATATGCGAAAAAATAGGACGAAGCTTATTGTTTTAGCTATAATCGCGATTATTAGTATACTGTTATTTTGTCTATATAATATTCAAGGTGGATTTAGTTACGCCTTTCCAAAACGTGTAGAACGCGTATTGGCAATGATTATTACCGGTACTGCCATTGCGTATGCAACAGTAACATTCCAGACGGTTACGCATAATCGGTTATTAACACCTTCAATGATGGGTGTTGACTCGATGTATGAAGTCGTACAGACAGTCATATTCTTCTTTGCAGGGTCTGCTTCTATATTTGTAGTAAGTCGTTATTTAAATTTTGGATTATCAATTGCTGCGATGGTTTTATTCGCACTTATTTTATACAGATTTCTATTCAGGGCAGATAAGCATCCAATCTTCCTACTGCTGCTAGCAGGGATGATCATAGGGACACTGCTCGGTAGCTTAGTAACATTTTTACAAGTAATTATTGACCCGGTAGAATATGAAAGCTTACAATCTCGTTTATTTGCGAGCTTTATGAATGTGAAAACTGAGCTTTTACTTATTGCTATCGTTATATTAGTGGCTTCGTTTATATACGGTTATCGTTTATTAAGGGATTTAGATGTAATGTCATTAGGACGTGAAAATGCAATAAACTTAGGTGTAAATTACGATAAAATTGTATTGAAAGTGCTAATTTTATCTTCTGTGCTAATTGCAACATCTACTGCGCTTGTCGGTCCAATTACGTTTTTAGGATTAATCGTTTCAAACTTAGCGTATCAATTTTTTGCTACGTACAAGCATTCCGTTTTAATTGTGGGTGCAAGTCTCATTAGTATTATTGCACTTGTCGGTGGGCAGTTTTTAGTACTGCATGTGTTCCAATTAAGTACAACGATAAGCGTAATTATAAACTTTATCGGTGGATTGTACTTTATTTATCTAATACTGAAGGAAAGTAGGAAAGCAGGATGATTGAAATTAAAGGGCTTTCTAAAAGCTTTGGAAAGAAACCAGTTGTTGAAAACGTATCATTAACTATCCAGCCAAAAGCAATCACTTCATTTATTGGACCAAACGGTGCCGGTAAGTCAACATTATTATCCATGGTAAGCCGATTGCTTGATTCAGATACAGGAGAGGTATTTTTGGATCAAAGTGATGTGAAAAAAATGAAATCTAATGATTTTGCTAAACGTGTGGCTATTTTACGTCAGTCAAATCATTTAAATGTACGATTAACTGTACGTGAGCTCGTGGCATTTGGCCGTTATCCTTATTCAAAAGGGCGTTTAACACCAGAGGACGAAGAACATATTGATCGTGCAATTGAATATATGACATTGGGCGATATGGAACATAAATTTTTAGATGAATTATCTGGTGGTCAAAAGCAACGTGCTTTTATCTCGATGGTAATTGCACAAGATACTGAGTATATTTTGTTGGATGAGCCATTAAACAATCTGGATATGAAGCACTCCGTTCAAATTATGAAGATTTTACGCAAGCTTGTAGATGAATTAGGGAAAACTGTTGTGATTGTATTGCATGACATTAACTTTGCTTCTGTGTATTCGGATCGTATTGTCGCTTTAAAAGATGGACGTCTTGTAAAAGATGGTCCAACTAATGACATTATTAATTCAGAAGCACTGCGGGAAGTGTATGATATGCATATTCCGGTTCAAGAACAAGATGGCTGTAGAATTTGTGTATACTTTAATTCTCATAGCTAAAAACAAGTAAATGTATAGGTTATTCTCGCTTATGCATTTATTTTCTGACATTAAATGAGAATGAATATTAATTTCATAAAAACAATTGACAACATTAAACAGTTGATTTAGACTTACGTTAGTTAATTGAAAACGATTATCACTCTCGATTGAGAGAAAAGTAGGAGGAAATTTTAACATGAAAAAGTGGAAATTTTTAACGGCAGCAGCATTAACTTTAATGCTAGCAGCGTGTGGTTCAGATGAAGAAAAGGCGACTGAAACAAATGAACCAACTGCAACTGAAAACAGTGAAACATCTGCATCAACAGAAACAGCAGCATTCCCAATGTCAGTTTCTCCATTATCAGCAGGCAGTGAAACAGAGGATGGAAAATCAGTTTCCTTTGAAGATGTAACATTTGAAGAAATGCCAAAAAACATCGTAGTACTTGACTACGGTTTCTTAGATACACTTGATGCATTAGGCGTTGAAGGAATTGTTGGTATTGCTGCAAACGGTGGTAAAGGGAATATCCCGGCGCATCTTAAAGAGAAATACGTAACAGATTCAGTAGCAGACGTTGGTACTTTAAAGCAAATCGACTTTGAGAAAGTAGCAGCTGCTAACCCAGATGCAATTTTCATTTCTGGTCGTCAGGCTCCATTCTATGAAGAGTTAAAAGAAATCACTCCAAACGTAGTATTCATCGGTTCTGATAACTCAAATTATGTTGACGGTGTATTTGAAACTGTAGACTTAGCAGCAAAAATCTTCGGTAAAGAAGAAAAAGCTGAAGAGTTAAAAGCAAGCTTACAAACTAAAGTCGATGAAGTGAAAGAAAAAGCGGCTGGCTATGAAAATGCATTAGTAGCAATGTACAACGACAAAAAAATCTCAGGTTTCGATAACGGTGAAGATTCTCGTTTCGCATATGTATACAATGACTTTGGTTTCAAACCTTCAACTACAGATATTAAAGCATCATCACACGGTTCAGACTTCTCTTATGAGTCAATCCTTTCTGTAGATCCAGAAGTATTATTAATCATCGACCGTACAGCTTCTGATGTAGATACTATTAAAGCTGACATCGAAAATGATATCATCAAAAAGACTCGTGCTTACAAAGAAGGTAAAATCGTTTATCTTGATGGTGTAAACTGGTACTTCTCTTCTAACGGTGTAACAACTGAAGCAGAAAAATTAGATGAAATCTTAAACGAATTAAAATAATATTATAAATAGGGCATGTCTCATTTTGAGGCATGCTTTTTTTAAAGAAAAGGAGCGATAGATTATGTTTGTACAAATACGTAAATGGGTTGTAACTGAGGGAAACTCAGAAAAAATTATTGAACGTTTTAGTAGAAAGCCGGATCAAGGTCCATCGAAATTGGAACAACGCGAAGGTTTTATTGGTCGCGAATTATTGGTGAAAAATGTTCGCCGTGGTGAAGAAGAAGTGGTCATGATCATCCGTTGGGAATCCGAAGAAGCATGGAAGGCTTGGGAAAAGAGCCCTGAACATATCGCTGGCCATAAAGCGAAAATAAAAGAACATGGTGGTAAACCTCCAAAGCCGGAATTCGTCATTTCGATGGAGCACGGAAATTACACTGTTGTAGAATAATTAAACTTGTAAAACTACTTTGCTGAAAATTTTGGCAAAGTAGTTTTTTGTTTTTTTATATAGTGTATATAATTTCGGGTAAAAGAATAGATGTATATAGAAAGAGGTGGATGTTATTGAAAAAAGGGGCTTATTTATTCGCACTAGTCACTCTGGCTGTATTTATCATAATTTCTTTGAATTATAGAACAGCAAACTTTGAAACAATGGATGCAAAAATTCAATCTATACTACGTGGTAATGAGAGTATTATTCTATTCCACTATTTAGGTGAAACGGAATTTATTATAATGATTACTGTCCTCCTTTTACTCTTTCTAGGAATTTGCAAAAGAAATTACCGTGGTATGTTATTTACTTTGTTAACAATCGGAGTGGGGAACAGTATTAATCAACTTTTAAAGCATTTTTTTGAAAGACCTCGACCGGAGATTTTAGATCAGCTTAGTACATATAGCTTTCCATCTGGGCATTCTCAAATGAGTGTGCTGTATTTGTTCACCATAGCATACTTATTTTCTAATATGACTAATAGTAATTTAAAGGCAATGACTATATGGAGTATAGCGATTGTATTAGCTTTCTTTATTGGTTTAGCACGTATTGCTGAAGGTCGACACTATCCAACAGACGTCTTAGCTGGATGGAGTATAGGTTATAGTTGGTTTATTATTTGCGTATTATGGTATGAGTCTAGTAAACATCGTCTTAAACAAGGGAATTCCTAAATAGTAGGGATTCTTTTTTTAAACTGAAAGTTGGTTTGTTACATAAGATGTTACCTGGATAAAAAAAGTTGCATTAAGGAAACATCTGGCATATAATTTTAGAAATGAATAAATTACAAAGGAGAATTGTATGGATGATAACGTATTATTAGCTTTAGGGTTAACGTTGTTTGCAGGGCTTGCTACAGGAATCGGTAGCTTAATAGCCTTTTTTACAACGCGTACGAATAAAAAGTTTTTATCAATTGCCTTAGGATTTTCAGCTGGGGTCATGATATATGTATCGCTTATTGAAATTTTTGTGAAAGCAAAAGATTCATTAGTGAACGTTCATGGGGAAACGACTGGATATTGGTATACTTTGTTTGGATTCTTCGGGGGGATGCTTTTAATTGCATTAATTGATCGCTTTATTCCAAAGGGCAACAATCCCCATGAAGTAAAATCTGTAGAAGATGTTCAAAAAGCACAATTAATTGGTAATGAAGAAGTAGAAGCTGACCGTCTAATGAAGATGGGGCTCTTCACAGCAATGGCGATTGCCATTCATAACTTCCCAGAAGGTATTGCTACTTTTATGGCGGTTTTACAAGATCCCAATGTAGGAATTGCCATTGCCATTGCTGTAGCTATTCATAATATCCCAGAAGGTATAGCTGTAGCCATTCCTATTTTTTATGCAACAGGGAAGCGGATGAAGGCGTTTAAATGGTCGTTTGCTTCGGGTTTATCAGAGCCTTTAGGTGCATTAATCGCTTATTTTTTACTTATGCAGTTTATGACTGATACAATGTTTGGTATTATTTTTGCCGGTGTTGCTGGTATTATGGTCTTCATTTCTATTGATGAATTACTCCCGGCTGCCAAAAAATACGATGAAGCCCATTCGTCTATTTATGGTTTAGTGGCAGGTATGGCCGTTATGGCAATAAGCCTAGTAATGTTAACTTAATCAGGACAGTGTAAAAGCCAGCATCATCAACCGGATGCTGGCTTAAGTGTGTTTGTTTCTAGGAAGCAGCTGTTACATTTTCAGATGCAACAGTAAAAGTTGTATTCGGGTATTCATTTTTTTCTATTTCATCGAGCAATGCTACGGCAAAGTCTGCATAACTAATATAACTGTTAAATTGTGAGTTTACTAAAATTTTCTCGGCCCCTTTAATATAATGACCTGTACGCGGTCCGTCAGAATCGAACATAGCTGAAGGAATCGCAAAGGACCATTGGATTGAGGAACTTTCTAAATCCTGTAAATTTTGTAATTGTGCCCTTGCTGTGTCAACAAGGTCTTCTGGATAATCTTCCAGGTCCATAAGGCGAACGGTCTTTTCGCGGTTCACAAATAGACAGCCTGAGCTACCTACAACAAATAGCTTTTTATTCGTTCCTTCTAATAAGGAAATTAAGAATTCTCCCGCCGTTACATGCAAATGTTCTTCCCCCGGTAGTGGGGCAAAGGCATTAATTAAAATATCAAAAGGTTCAATTTGCTCTTTCGTCAAATTAAACAAGTCGCTTTCTATAATTGCTATATTATCTTCCTGTAATGTTGCCTTATTTTTTACAATAGCTGTTACATCGTAATTTCTCATTAAAGCCTCACGTAAAATATGAGTCCCTGCTTTACCAGCAGCACCAATAACTGCAATTTTCATAAACATTACCCCTTTCTAACAGTAGATTTATTAATATACCCAATATTGAAAGGAATTATGCATATTTTGGGATGAAAGATAAGTGAACATTGTTTGTAGAGGGCAAAGTTAGTGGGCTTCATCTAACTAAAAAAGGGTCGCAAATTTAATAACTAAATTTTGCGACCCTGGTGTATTTTAATTACTATTTGAATAAGTAGTGACTTGTATTCCTGCAGAAGCTCCTGTCGTTAAAACAATTTGATGTGTAGGAAATTGCTTTTTCATAGCTTCAATAAATTGTCCTTGTATCGATAGTGGAATGATGGAAATTAATGTTGGCCCCGCACCACTTAATGCAGTCCCGTAGGCTCCGGCCAATTTTGCTGCTTCATGAATTTCGTTGTAGTTTGGTATAAGCTCTGCACGGAACGGCTCATGGAATAAATCCGCCTCCATATAACGCCCGATACGTACATAATCTTTGGCAATTAGAGAAGCCGCCAGCATATTTGCATTTGCACTTGCTCGGACAGCATAGCCCCGCTCTAATTGGCTTGGTAAAACACCACGTGAATCAGATGTTTTTAACTCAACATTTGGAATAAACACTACAAATGCTGCATCCATTTCCTGAATATGAAGAGTATCGACATTTCCTTGTTCATCCATAGAAGAAATAGTTAGCCCCCCTAATACAGAGGCAGTAGCATTATCAGGATGTCCTTCAATTTGAGAGGAAATATTCAACTTGTCCTGTGTCGATAAGTTTAACTCTCCTAAAATATTCGCTAACTCGATGGCCGCAACTATAGCTGCTGCACTACTGCCGAGTCCTCTTGCTAGAGGAAGCTCGCTCTTCATTTCAACTTTGCATGGTCGTAATGAAGCATTGTACTGTTTGCCCACTTGTTGGGCAATTTTATAAATTAAATGTTTTTCAACTGTTGTATCTGAAGGTACATTGTCTCCAATATGAACAAATTCCCACTCATTTTGTAAAGTTACTTCCAAAGTTAAATAAAGTGATAGTCCAAGACCAATCGAGTCAAATCCAGGTCCTAAATTTGCTGTACTGCCTGGGACTTTGATTTGCCAACTGTTGCTCATAAACTGAATACGCTCTCGATATAGCTGCGAATTTCCTGTTCATCATTTTTAAGTGCAACTAAGTCAACAGTTGAAACATTCATTGCTGTATCAGGATCTTTTAAACCATTGCCTGTAAATACTGATACTACTTTGCTGCCCGGAATAATCTTACCAGCTTTAACGGATTTGATGACACCTGCTAATGATGCAGCAGAGCCTGGTTCAATGAAAATTCCTTCTTTTTGGGCAATTAACTTATAGGCTTCCAAAATTTCCTCATCTGTAACGGCCTCGATTAAACCACCTGATTCATCACGTGCTGCTTCTGCATATTTCCAGCTCGCAGGATTCCCAATGCGAATTGCTGTCGCAACTGTTTCTGGATTTGCAATTGGAGCTCCATTTACGATGGCAGCTGCACCTTCTGCTTCAAAGCCATACATTTTTGGCAGACCGCTTTGTTTTGCTTCATTATATTCTTTAAATCCTTTCCAGTATGCTGTAATATTACCAGCATTACCCACTGGGATGCATAGGTAATCCGGTGCTTGGCCTAATTGATCAACTATTTCAAATGCTGCTGTTTTTTGCCCTTCAATACGGTAAGGGTTAACTGAATTAACTAATGCGATTGGAGTAGTTTCTCCTATTTTGCGCACAATATTTAATGCATCATCAAAGTTACCATCAATCTCGATAATTTTAGCGCCATACATTGTAGCTTGTGCTAATTTTCCAAGTGCTACTTTACCTTTTGGAATCACTACGATTGATTGAATGCCTGCACGTGCTGCATATGCTGCAGCTGCAGCTGAAGTATTACCTGTAGAGGCACAAATAACTACTTTTGAACCTTCTTCAATAGCTTTCGCAACGGCAAATACCATACCCCGATCTTTAAAAGAGCCGGTTGGGTTGGCGCCTTCTATTTTTCCATATAATTCAATCCCTAGTTCCTTCGATAAATTCACTAAAGGAATTAAGGGAGTATTTCCTTCATTTAAAGAGAGAGCAGGTGTATTTTCAGTAATAGGTAAATACTGTTTATATTCTTCAATAAGACCTTTCCACATAGACAATTTAACTCCTTCTGTTCTCGGTAGATGAACATTTGTTTTTGTATACAAGACATTTTAAACCTATGTGCCTCTTATTTCAATAGGAATCGATAAATTGTCGGAACAATTTGTTAAGTAAAAAAGATGTTGTCACTTTTAAGAAAGAAATGTATGATAAGAATATTGTTAAGTCAAGTGTAAAGACACATGGAGGGTGGAGTAGTAAATGTCGGTGGAAGTAAATGAACAAAAGCCTTTATCACGTAATAAATTATTGGGCATTGCTGGTGTCGGTTGGATGTTTGACGCTATGGATGTCGGTATTCTCTCCTTTATCATTGCTGCACTTGCAGTGGATTGGGGATTAAACAGTAGCCAAATGGGGTGGATAGGTAGTGTAAACTCCATCGGTATGATGGTAGGTGCATTAGTGTTTGGGCTACTAGCAGATAAAGTAGGCCGTAAGCAAATTTTTATGTGGACACTTATTTTGTTTTCTGTAGCAAGTGGATTGTCTGCATTTACAACTACATTAACCCTTTTTCTAATTTTACGTTTCTTCGTAGGAATGGGTCTTGGTGGAGAATTGCCGGTTGCTTCCACATTAGTATCTGAAAGCGTGAAAGCAGAAGAAAGAGGAAGAGTCGTTGTTCTATTAGAGAGCTTTTGGGCAGCGGGATGGTTATTGGCAGCAATCATATCTTATTTTGTAATTCCTGCAGATTTTTGGCCAATTGAAGGATGGCGCGTTGCGTTACTAATTACTGCAATACCAGCATTTTATGCTATCTATATACGAATGAAATTACCTGATTCACCGCAGTTTAGGGTAAAAGAAGAGTCTAAAAAGCGATCTGTATTTCAGAACATTGCTGAAGTTTGGGCAAAAAAGTATGCACGCTCTACCGTTATGCTCTGGATACTGTGGTTTACAGTTGTGTTTTCCTATTACGGTATGTTCTTATGGTTGCCAAGTGTAATGGTTGGAAAAGGGTTCGACTTAATATCGAGCTTTAAATATGTACTTATAATGACATTAGCTCAATTGCCAGGTTATTTCACTGCCGCCTGGTTTATCGAGAAATTTGGGCGTAAATTTGTATTGGTTACATATTTGTTAGGTACTGCAGCAAGTGCATTTGTTTTTGGAGGTGCCGAAACAATCACAACTTTACTGATTTCTGGAATGTTGCTTTCATTCTTTAACTTAGGGGCATGGGGAGCTTTATATGCCTACACACCAGAGCAGTATCCAGCGATTGTACGCGGTACAGGTGCGGGAATGGCTGCGGCAGTAGGGCGTGTTGGTGGTATTTTTGGACCGTTATTAGTCGGCTCACTTTTAACAAAAGGGTATGATATTAGCTATATATTTACCATTTTCTGTGGTGCTATTGTTATAGGTGTGTTAGCTGTAATTTTCTTAGGAAAAGAAACAAAACAAACTGAATTACAATAAAAGTAAAAGGAAGGACCTGTGCAGATTAAACATGCACAGGTCCTTTTAAACATAATTTATACAGTTTATGATATACAACTAATTTAATTTGAACAGTTAGTTTTAGGGGTATATTTTTACTTTTATACAATATATTTTCAAATAATTGTCTATTTTATACATAAAATATCCAGTTCTTTAGCATAATGAAGTTTTTTCAGAAAACTCATTGTATTCTATTAATATTCATGATAATGTATTTTTTATTATTAGAAATTACTGCACGGAATTTACATCATAATAGTTATCATTTTCTATTTTAGTTATCATAACCATGTTAACTCATTAGTGGGTATTTAAGATGATTTTAAGAAAGGGAGATGTGGAGTTTGAGTATATGTGATGATATTAAAAAAAGATATATTCGATTGTCAAAAGGACAACGTAAAGTAGCACAGTTTGTTATAGATAATCCGAATGTGGTTGCTACACAAATTGCTTCTGAAGTAGGTAGGCTTGCAGATGTTAGTGAATCAACGGTTATTCGATTTTGTTATGCAATGGACCTTTCAGGTTTTAGTGACCTTCAGGACAAAGTGAAAGGTTACTTAATTGAAAAAGGGGGAACGATTGAAGCAAAAAAGGCAGTTGCAAAGAATAAAATTAGAAAGCAAATTGGCGTTGAAATTGTAAAGCAGGATATTGCCGGGATTTCCAAAACTTTTAATGCATTAAAAGAGCATGATGTTGAAGAAGTTGTACAATTGTTGCATCAATCAAAAAGAATACACTTTTTAGGATTTAGACACTCGGAACCAGCTGCTTTTTGGATGTTTAGCAATTTAAAAATGCTGCGCGATCAAGTATATTTTATTCCACATGAAGCGGACAAAATTGCACAACAATTAGCATTTATGGATGAAGACTCTTTACTATTTGTTATTTCATTGAATGATGATTATGAAGATTTGGCAACAACAGTAGAGATTGCGAAAAGAAAAAATGTAAAAATTGTTGCGATTCGAGATAAAGAGCTGTCTTCTATAAAGGATCCTGCAAATCCAGTACTCATTGTTCCTTCGGCAAAAGAAGGCGGAGCGACGTGCACAATTGCAATATTTTCTTTATTACATATTTTAGTGGAAACAATGGTAATGCTAAATCCAGAGAAATATAAGGGATATGATGATAAAGGCAACACTAAAAAAAAGCAAATTAATTTAACAGCAATGAGCTGAGAAAACGTAAAGGCTATTATTAGGCCTTTACGTTTTTTGTACGTTCTCCACCAATGATAAATCTTGTTTTTCACTTTCATATCATTATGTTAAAATGGAGAGCGAACAGTATTTTATATAGGAGGCTCAATTATGAGTAAAACATTAGTTTTTGGACATAAAAACCCTGATACAGATACAATTACTTCGGCAATTGTTTATGCATACTTAAAGCAACAGTTAGGATTAGATGCAGAGGCGGTACGTCTTGGAGAATTAAATAACGAAACAAAATTTGCATTGGAAAAGTTCGGCTTTGAAGCACCTCGCCTCATCGGAAATGTTAAAGACGAAGCAACCCAAGTAATTTTGGTCGATCATAACGAATTTCAACAATCGGCTGACGGCATAGAGGAAGTACAAATTTCAGAAGTAATAGACCACCACCGTATTGCTAATTTCCAAACAGCGGATCCACTATACTTCCGTGCTGAACCTGTAGGATGTACGGCAACAATCTTAAATAAATTATTTAAAGAAAATAATGTTGAAATCCCAGCTAATATTGCAGGCTTAATGCTTTCAGCTATTATTTCGGATACGCTATTATTTAAATCGCCTACATGCACAGAGCAGGATGTTAAAGCAGGTAATGAATTAGCTGCGATTGCGAATGTTGATTCGGCACAATATGGTTTAGCTATGCTTAAAGCGGGCGCCGACCTTTCGGATAAATCATTGGAAGATTTATTGTCGCTTGATGCAAAAGCTTTTGAATTCGGTGAATATAAAGCAACTGTTGCACAAGTAAACGCTGTAGATATTGAAGATGTACTCGGGCGTCAAAAAGAGCTTGAAAACTTATTAAACAAAAATATAGCGGAGAACGGGTTAGATTTATTCTTCTTCGTCGTAACAGATATTTTAAATAACGATTCAACAGCAGTGGCTGCTGGACAAGTTGCGGAAAACGCAGCAAAGGCATTTGGAGCAGCAATCGTTAATGGACGCATTAGTTTACCAGGAGTTGTATCACGTAAAAAGCAAATAGTGCCAGTATTGACTGAAGGCTTAAAATAATCTAAAAAAATCCGGTACTCCATTTAATTGGAGTTACCGGATTTTTTGATATCTAAAGGATAAACAGCAGGACCTTCTATTACTTGTCCTTCAGCATTATAGCGTGAACCGTGACATGGGCAGTCATACGTTTGATCGGCTTCATTCCATCTTGTTTTACAGCCTAAATGGGTACAGCGCGGAGCTTTAGGGCGTTTTATATATCCTTCAATGAACTCCTTGCCAATAACCCCACCTGTCTGAAGCATGAAATAGAGTGTCTTACCAAAGCTCGATCGATGTGGAGAGAATAGGTTTGATGCTTTATTTGGTACGTTTTTTATAAGGTCTGTAAGAAGATCACCTGCAACAAGTGAAGTCGATAACCCCCACTTATTAAAGCCCGTTGCAATATACAGGCTTTCATCGTCTGGAGAAAGCTGACCGATATAAGGGACCTGGTCGGCAGTCATAATATCTTGTGCGCTCCATGCATACTCGAATGGAGGCAGTTCAAAATCTGCTGTCAACTCATGCTGTAATGTTTCGTAAAACCGATTGGTCTCGCCTGTGGCTCCTGCTAAGTGGGACTGGCCTCCGTATATGAAGTAAGGCTGATTATCGATAAGTGCACTTCGGATGGTACGACTTTGATCATCAATACTTAAATATTGACCCTCTAACAGCTGAGAATATTTTGTAGCAGTTAAATACGAACGACTTACTTGCAGTTTTATCGAATAAAGTTGGCGAATAGATTCGATTGGATAATGGGTGCATAAAATTAGTTTATTATACTGAACGGTGTAGCCATTGCTTGTACGAACCTGGTTATTCCGTAGTTCGATACTTGTAATGCGAGTATTTAAATAGAGCTGTGCACCGTATTTTCTTGCTAAATGAACGTAAGTATTTGTGAATTGTACAGGATTAATCTGTCCCTCATTTTTTATGCCGAGTGCCAATTTTACAGGAAGATTAAGCTCAGTTTCATTTGTTGCTACAAATGGAATACCGATTTTTTTATATTGCTCAGCTTCATTTAATAGCTTTTCTTTTCCTTGGGAAGTGGAAGTGTATAAATAGGAAGTAGCTCTAGTAAATCCGCCGCTATTTTCGGAAATGGCCTTTTCGATTGCATTTTTGTTTGCTTCATAATAGATTTTCCCATCTTCCGGTGTTAATTTCGAATAAATAAGATTATGCTGCACAGTTAATTTTCCTGTAGAATAGGCAGTTGTTCCATGTGCAAATTGTGGAAGTGCTTCAATTAGTACAACTTTAAATCCTTCCTTAGCAAGTGAATAAGCAGTATATACCCCACTAATCCCACCCCCAATAATGCAGATGTCACATTGAATGGGTTCCTGAATGGATGGAGAGGAAAAACCTGAATCTGTTGGGAGCCAAAGCGATTGTTTCAAAATATCACCTTTTTATTTTTAGCTTAGGATATTTTTTGTTTTTTTATTCAACTAGAGTAAAAATCGGAAATTCTATTACGAATGCATTGGATTTGAAAAGTTGTACTTTTGCAACACAGCTCGTTACAATACAAGACAAGGAGAGTGATTAGCATGAAAATAGAAGTTTGGTCTGATTATGTTTGCCCATTTTGCTATATCGGCAAAAAACAGCTCGAAATCGCCTTGGAAGAATTGGGGTATGGGGAGAGTATTGAAGTTGAGTATAAAAGCTACCTTTTGGATCCTACTACACCAGTGGATACGGATAGCTTGGTTTATGAAGAGCTACAACGTAAATATCAAATGTCGTTGGATGAAGTAAAGAAAATGACTGCTAATGTTACTGCTCGGGCAAAAGAAGTTGGATTAGTCTACAATTTTGATGAAATGAAAAGTGCAAACACAGTAAAAGCCCACCGTTTGGCAAAATGGGCTGAATCAGAAGGTAAAGGGAAAGATTTTACTGAACGAGTTTTGAAGGCGTACTTTTTGGAAGGAAAGGCAATTGGTCAAACCGATGTCCTCCTATCATTAGTAAGTGAAGTGAATTTATCGATAGAAAAGGCTAGACAAGTTATTGAAAATGATGACTATATTAAAGAAGTGGAGCACGACATCGCAATTGCCCAAAATCTAGGTGTACGCGGTGTACCATTCTTTGTTATCGATAATAAGTATGGTATTTCAGGAGCGCAGCCACAAGATGTGTTCGAACAAACAATTGAAAAGGCAGCACAAGAACTGGGCTTGCGAAAACCTTTAAAAATGCAGGGGGATAAAGGTGCAGCTTGTACCGATGATTCATGCAATATTTAATTACCCCCACTTTATAGCGCTCCCAAACGTAAAGTGCCATCTTATATTCAGTCAAAAGTATGAGGGTATTCATGTTGATTTTCTTTGAATATTATTTTATTATATTAAAGTACCTCGAATTTGAGATGTTTAAAAATAAGATAAAAATTCAAAAAATAAATAAACTAATTTAGTAGGGAGCAATAAAAAAATGACAAACGTATTAGTAGTAAAAGCAAATAACCGCCCAGATGGTGTATCAACTAAAATGTATGAAACTTTCATGGCTGAAGTAGGTACTGTACAAGGTGTAAACGTAACAACTTTTGATGTATTTGAAGAAAACATGCCGTATTTTGGTCAGGAATTATTCAACGCATTCGGTAAAGCACAAGTGGGTGAAGAATTATCGGCAATTGAGGCAGGTTCTTTAGCTGCTTTCAATAAATCACGTGAAGCATTAACAGCTGCAGATGTAGTTGTATTTGCATTCCCATTATGGAACTTAACAATCCCAGCTGCATTACAATCATTCATTGATTACACATACGGTGCTGGATATACATTCAAATATAACGAACAAGGTCAATTAGTAAGCTTAATGACGGACAAAAAATATATCGTATTAAATGCACGTGGCGGTATTTACTCTTCGCCTGAAGCAGCTCCATCTGAAATGTCAGTAAACTATATTAACGCAGTTATTGGCGGCGTATATGGTATGGAAAAAATTGATGAAGTAATTATTGAAGGTCACGCTTCTAATCCGGCAGGTGCAGAACAAATTATTTCTGATGGTTTAGAGAAAGTAAAAGCTGCAGCTAAAAACTTAGCGAAAGTAACAGCATAATTTTATAGTTTTATTGGAAAAAGGGGGCTCATCATATGGTGAGCGCCCCTTTTTTAGTTTTTATTTAATTGTAATTCGACGGAAATTTTTACTTGCTCAGAGATTAAAAGTCCCCCCGATTCAAGTGAGTCATTGTATGTTAAATTGAAATCGCTTCTATTGATCTCGGTTTGGCAAGTATAGCCGTATGTATCGATATCCCATGGATTTTTGATACAACCATTATATATTACCTCGAAAGTAACTGGCCGTGTAACATCTTTAATGGTTAAATCTCCATGTAGTTTAATTTGATTATTGTCGCTTATAACTTCTTTACTTATAAATGTAATCTTAGGATAACGATCAGCATTAAAGAAATCTGCGGAAATTAAATGTTGATCCCTTGAAATGTCCCGTGTATTAATACTCGCTACATCTATATCAAAGCGTATATAAGAATCATTAAACTCTTCTATTTTACTCGCCTCTATATGAGCAGCAAAAGAATCAAATGTACCATGTACATTTGTAATCATCATGTGTTTAATGGAAAAATTAATTGATGAATGAAAAAAATCTACCGAATAAGTCGTCATAGTTTCACCTCAAATTTATTACAATATGTTAATTCCATCATAAAATAGAAGATATTTTTTTACAACATGAATTAAGTTCTAAGTAAGCTACTTACTTTTCGTAATCTATAAAAGGTGGTAATATAATATTAAGGAGTTAAATAAAGTTTATTTTAAGCAATAAATTTGAGGTGAAAAAAATGAAGGAATCAGCATTATGTCCACGTTTGTCCAAGGCTATGGAACTTGTAGGAAAACGGTGGACAGCTTTAATTATTTATCAACTATTGGAAGGTCCGCAACGTTTTAATGCGATTGAATCAGCATTGCCGATAAGTGGAAGATTATTGTCGGAACGTTTAAAGGAACTTGAAAAAGAGGGCATTGTTGAACGAAAAGTATTTTCCGAAGTCCCGATTCGTGTGGAATATAATTTAACAAAAAAAGGCCAATCACTTGAACAAACGGTTAGAGAAATTGAAAATTGGGCGAAAAGTTGGTTATAAATCATATTGTTTTACTTGTAAAAAGCGCGTCAAAAACAGATACTAAAAAGGTATGTCAGCTTTTGAGGAAAGGAAAATGGCTTTTATGACAATTCAACAATGGGAAAATGATTTATTACAGTGGATACCTTCAAATAATATAAAAACAAATGAAACGTTAAAAAAATATACGATGACAAAACTTGGAGGTAAGGCAGATATTCTCGTGCTACCAGAAACTGAAGAACAAGCAGCAGCTGTTGTAAAGTATGCATCTGAAAATAATGTGCCCCTGTTGATGCTGGGGAATGGCTCTAACATGGTTGTACGTGATGGCGGTGTCCGCGGAATCGTCCTTCACTTTGCCTTATTGGATGAAATTCGTATTGAGGGCAATATTGTCTATGCTCAAAGTGGAGCTTTAATTAAGGAAGTATCAAAGCAAGTAGCAGCGAAAAGCTTAACAGGTTTCGAATTTGCATGTGGAATACCAGGATCAATTGGTGGTGCAATGGCTATGAACGCCGGAGCATATGGTGGAGAAATTAAAGACGTTGTTATAGCCTGTACGATTTTAACGCCTGAAGGTGAGCGGATTGTATTGAACAATGAGCAGCTGGAGCTTTCCTACCGCAAAAGCATTATTGCTAAAAAAGGTTATTATGTATTGTCTGCTACATTTGAATTAGCGCAAGGCGATCAACAAGAAATCGATGATAAAATTGCAGACCTAACATTTCAGCGTGAATCAAAACAGCCACTTGAATACCCGTCAGCAGGCAGTGTATTTAAACGTCCACCCGGTTACTTCGCAGGTAAATTAATTCAGGATAGTGAATTGCAGGGGAAAGGCATTGGCGGAGCAGAGGTTTCTACAAAGCATGCCGGATTTATCGTAAATAAAAACAATGCAACAGCTAAAGACTATATTGAAACAATTCAAATGGTACAGCGTGTCGTGAAGGATAAGTTCGATATCGATTTAGAGATGGAAGTAAAAATCGTCGGTGAGGATTAATCTTGGTAGATAAAAAGACTTCAACTCGTGCTAATTCGGCACGGGTTATCTTTTTGTGGATAAGAAAGCGATAAGATGTGTTTTTACTAAAACATTTCCTTACTAATCATATTGGCAGAAATGGTATCAATTATAAATCAGCATATAACATAGGGGGAGCACAAAAGATGAAATTCATTTCGTGGAATGTAAATGGTATACGCGCATGTGTTAATAAAGGCTTTTTAGATTATTTTCATGAAATGCAAGCTGACTTTTTCTGTATTCAAGAAACTAAATGTCAGGAAGGACAAATTGACCTTCAATTGAAAGGATATTATCAGTATTGGCATTCAGCAGTAAAAAAGGGGTATGCAGGTACAGCAGTATTTACGAAACATAAACCATTGGCGGTATTTTATGGTATTGAAAATGAAATTGCACCTGATGAGGGGCGTATTATTACATTAGAATACGAGAATTTTTATTTAGTAAATACTTACACACCGAACGCAAAACGTGATTTAACACGCTTAATAGAACGTCTCCTTTGGGAAGACCGTATGGCGAATTATTTAAGGGAACTTGATGCAAAAAAGCCCGTCATTTATTGTGGGGATTTAAATGTTGCACACGGCGAGCTTGATATAAAAAACGTCAAATCCAATATTGGCAATTCCGGATTTACATATGAAGAGCGAGGTAAAATGACCGACTTACTTGACAGTGGATTTACAGATACATTCCGCCATTTCCACCCGAATGAAACGGATCATTATACGTGGTGGAGCTATATGGCAAAAGTGCGTGAGCGAAATATTGGATGGCGAATTGATTACTTTATTATTTCGAACCGCCTCGTTGAACAAATTGAAGAAGCGTCCATACATTTTCAAGTTTTAGGTAGCGATCATTGCCCTATCGTATTAAAATTAAAAACAGTGTAAGATAAAGAGAATTATAGAAAACTATTTTTTGTAAAGCAGAAATCACACTTTGCAAAATACAAGATAAAGAGGTGGATTTAATGGCACAACAGGCGACAAAGGCAAAAGGGCGCAAAATTGTTAACATTGTCATTTGGACAATTGGGATTTTAATTGTTCTGGGCGGTTCAGCAGTTGCTGGGTTACATTTATACGTATCTAACTCGAAGCCTTTAATTGAAGGTGAGAAGATTGTTACGATTTTAGATGAAGATGTAGAAGTTACGAGGGATGGTGTAGGGGTTCCTCATATTGAGGCGAAGTCAGATGCAGATCTTTATCGCGCTCAGGGCTATGTCCAAGCGCAGGATCGTTTATTCCAAATGGATTTAGCTCGTCGTCAGGCAAGCGGTACTTTAGCGGAAGTTGTTGGTGCATCTGCAGTTAATACCGATAAATTTTTCCGTACATTCAGCTTGCGTCATGCAGCAGAAAATTCATGGGAAGATTATGATGCGGGATCTAAGCAAATTTTAGAATGGTATACAGAAGGTGTAAATGCTTTTATTGATGAAGTAAAAGGGACTAGCAAGCTTACCTATGAATTTAAGCTGCTTGGTTATACACCAGAAGCCTGGACACCAATTGATTCATTGGTAATAGGAAAATATATGGCATACGACCTTGGTGGGAACTGGAATCAACAAGCATTCCGTTCATGGGCGTTACAAAATTATACAGAAGAGCAGGCTAAAGAATTATTTGTAGAATACCCGGAAAATGCAAAGTCAATTATTGAGGCAAATTTAAATATAGAAACGGATATTACGACTGCCTTTACAACAGATTATTTACCTCAGGAATTTAACGGAAGTAACAACTGGGTAATTGGCGGGAAGTTTACGAAATCAGGGAAACCGCTACTTGCGGATGACCCACATCTAGGCTTAGGTACGCCATCTGTTTGGTATCAAATGCACTTAAAATCCCCTGAACAAAATGTGAGCGGTGTTATTTTTGCGGGAATTCCAGGCATTATTTTAGGACATAACGAACAAATTGCATGGGGAGTTACGAATGTAAATCCTGATGTACAGGATCTATATATCGAAACTCCAAACCCGGAAAATCCATATCAATTTGAATATGATGGTAAATGGGAAGATGCAACTGTTCGAGAAGAACCTATAAAAGTAAAAGACGGTAAAACGATTGACTTCGAAGTAGTGGAAACACGTCATGGTCCAATCATTTCAAACATAATGCTAAAGGAAACAGAAGTTAAAGAGCAGTTTTCAATGCAGTGGACAGCGCTTCAATCCACACAGGAATTAAAAGCAGTATTAGGCTTCAATAAAGCAACAAATTGGGAGGAGTTTGAAGTTGCATTAGAAGACTTCAAAGCACCCGCACAAAACTTTGTATTTGCTTCAACAGACGGTACGATTGCCTATAAAGCCAATGGTTTAGTGCCGATTCGTAAACAAGGTACAGGGGCATTACCGGTACCAGGGAATTCTTCTGAATACGGTTGGGAAAGCTATATTCCATTTGATGAGTTACCGACTGTCATTAATCCAGAAGAAGGTTATATTGCGACAGCAAACAATCAAATAGTAGGCGAAGAATATCCATATCATATTTCCAACCTTTGGGCACAGCCATATCGTTATGAACGTATTGTGGAAATGATTGAAACACCTGTTTATAACGACGAGACGGGAGAATTATTAAAGCTAACAGCTGCGGAAATGAAAGGGATGCAAATGGATAAGAAAAACTTGCATGCCGCAGAGTTTTTACCAAGCCTACTGGAAACGATTAAAGCGCAGGATACAGAGGGCAAATATAAAAAGGTTATTACACTATTGGAAGAGTGGGAGTATTATGATGATAAAGAGCAGGGTGCACCGCTCGTATATCACTTCCTAATTGAAAATATGGAAAATGCCTTATTTAAAGATGCGATGCCAGAAGATGTCTTCAAATTAATGCCAGGAAAATCTCAGATTACCGATCAAATGCTTCGTGATGCATATGCCGGCAATCCAGGGGTATGGATTACAGAAGAAGGCGGCTTAGATCAATTCGTTTATACTGCATTTGAAGATGCTGTAACGAAAATTGAAGGTAAATTTGGTACAGCAGTTTCAAAATGGAAATGGGGAAGTTACAATAAATTAACTTTCAGCCATCCATTAGCAAGTGCATCTGACTTCTTAGCAGATTACGTAAATCCAGAAAGGCTGGCAGTAGGCGGTTCGAGTGTAACAGTTCAGGCTGCTTCAGAAGACGGAAACGGAAATGTGAAGCATGGTGCATCTTGGCGCTTTGTAGCTGATTTAAATAATTTATCTACAGCGCATCATATTGTTGGTCCTGGTCAAAGCGGGCATATGAAGTCGAAATGGTATGACAATCAAGTATCAAATTGGGTATATGGTCGTTATCACAAAACTAATATCGATGGCACTATTAATACGAGATACGAGTTGATTTTGAAAGCCGAATAACAAGAGTGAAAAACCTTCCTTTTATTAAAGGGAGGTTTTTTTTTACATTCAAACAATCATTTGAATGTAAAAAGTGCATAAGCTATAATACATTCAAACCAATATTTGAATGAGGTGCGGAAATTGAAGGATACTTGTGATGTAACAAAGGTAAATGAGGAAGCATTGGAAGCTGTAAAAGAGCAAATGCCCGATCTTTCCAGGTTAGCAAAATTTTTAAAGGCACTTGCAGATGAAACCCGTCTGAAAATTACATTTGCATTGACAATAGAAAAGCGACTTTGTGTATGTGATGTAGCAGCAATCATCGGTATGAGTACAGCAACAGCTTCCCACCACTTACGTTATTTAAAAGAGCATGGTTTGGCAAAGTCTACACGTGTAGGGAAATTAGTATATTATTCGTTAGCAGATGACCATGTGCATCAAATTGTCATGATTGCTTATGAACATTCAAAGGAGTGAATCGCATGGTGACAAAAACAGAACAGTATCGCTTGGAAAATTTGTCCTGTGCAAACTGTGCTGCAAAATTTGAGCGAAACTTAAGGGGAATTGATTCGGTTGAAGATGTACTTTTGAATTTCGGTGCAGCCAAGCTAACGGTAACAGGTGAAGTAACAATTGATCAACTAGAAGCTGCAGGAGCTTTTGATGGAATTAAAGTTGTCCGCGCAAATGAGCGATTAATGGTAGAAACGATACCGTTTTATAAGCGTCGAGAAAATAAACTTGCTGCATTTTCATTATTATTTGTATTAGTTGGAATCCTTTGCAGTTACATATTTCAGGAGGGACACATTATCGTAAATAGTCTTTATGCGGTCGCCATCGTTGTAGGAGGCTATGCTACTTTCCTAACGGGGATAAAGAACTTATTCCATTTGGAATTCGATATGAAGACATTAATAACAATTGCGATAATCGGAGCGGCCATTATAGGCGAATGGCAAGAGGCTGCAATTGTCGTATTTCTCTTTGCGGTAAGTGAAGCTTTGGAAGCATATTCGATGAATAAAGCCCGCCAATCCATTTCCCAATTAATCGATTTGGCGCCAGATACAGCGACTATTAGGCAAGCGCATGATGGGCACTCTGATGAAAGAGAAGTCCCAACTGATATGATTCAAGTTGGGGATATTTTAATTGTTAAACCAGGACAGAAAATTGCTATGGATGGTGTCGTAGTTACTGGTACTTCCACCGTCAATCAAGCAGCGATTACAGGTGAACCAATCCCTATTGCCAAACAGATTGGGGATGCAGTATTTGCGGGGACAATAAATGAAGCAGGTGCCTTAGAGGTAAAAGTGACCAAACGGGTAGAAGATACAACGATTGCTAAGATTATTCATTTAGTTGAAGAAGCACAGGCTGAAAAAGCACCATCACAAAAGTTTGTTGACCGGTTTGCAAAATATTATACGCCAGCAATTATAGTTGTTGCATTATTAGTAACGATTGTACCGAGCATCATAACGGGCGATTGGCTACATTGGGTTTATCAAGGTTTGGCAGTCTTGGTTGTAGGGTGTCCGTGTGCGCTTGTAATTTCAACACCTGTTGCTATCGTCACTGCAATTGGTAATGCCGCTCGCAACGGTGTATTAATTAAGGGTGAGGTTTATTTAGAGGAATTGGCCCGCATTAAAGCAGTTGCTTTTGATAAAACTGGAACTTTAACAAAAGGTCAACCAGAGGTAATGGCAATTGAAATGGAAGATGATAAAAATACGGATATATTACTCGCAAAAGTAGCCGCTGTCGAAAAAAAATCACAGCATCCTTTAGCCCGAGCAATTTTAGCGAAAGCTTTTGATAAAAAGATTCTTATTCCCGATGCTGTTGATTTTCAGTCAGTGACAGGAAAAGGTGCCTATGCATCGGTAAATGGTGAAGTAATTTATGTAGGAAGTGTGAAATGGATTCAATCAATTGTGCCTATTTCCAAGTACTTATTACAAAAAGTTGAACAGCATGCATCAAGCGGTCATTCGGTAATCGTAGCTGCAAATGAGAAACGCATTTTAGGTGTTTTATCGATTGCCGATCAACTTAGACCGGAAAGTAAAGAAGTCATTGCAGCACTGCACGAAAATGATATTCAGCATACTGTAATGCTGACAGGTGATGAATCATTAACAGCAGAAAAAATTGCAGGGCAACTTCAGATCGATGACGTAAGAGCAAACCTTTTGCCGCAGTCCAAGTTACAGGCAATGAAGGACTTGCAACAACAATATCATTTCGTCGCAATGGTTGGAGATGGGGTAAATGACGCGCCTGCCTTAGCATCAGCTAATATCGGGATAGCAATGGGAGGAGCAGGAACTGACGCAGCACTTGAGACAGCCCAAATTGTTTTTATGGCAGATGACCTTACAAAACTACCGTATACGATGAAGTTGAGTAAAAAAGCAATGAAAATAATTAAACAAAATATTACGTTCGCACTCGGATTGAAACTTCTTGCGCTTTTACTTATTATACCTGGGTGGTTGACCTTATGGATTGCAATCTTTGCTGATATGGGTGCGACATTGCTAGTTATTTTAAATGCATTACGCTTACTGAAAATTAATTAGACTAAAAAGGTATATAGAGTAAAGATAAGAGTCAAAGGAACTAGCTCTTGAGTTATTTTTATTAAAGTTATATTATTAAAGTTATATTACTGAAAAGAGGCGGAAGGTCTAAATATCAAAATGTCAAATATAAAATTAGTAAATGTTACAGAAGAGATTGTAAGAGGAATTGTAAGTTTTTTGTTGCATGGCGTGGAATACCAGACATTTTGTCACTGCAAACAATGTGAAATGGATGTAGCTGCCATAGCATTGAATTCTTTACCTGCTCGATATGTCGCTTCAGAAGAATCCAGAGATGCTGCATTCAACCAAATGAACACACCTGAAAGTATTGAAGAAATCAACAAACAAATTATCCGTGCACTTCATCTCGTCAATCGATACCCAAGTCATCCATAATTCCTTGGGGGAAAATCAATGATATGTATAAATTATGTAGCTGTATGGCAACCTTTAACATAGATTTAAAATAAGAGGGTATTCAATTAGGGACAAACTAATTCGAATAACCCTTTTTTAACGTTCACTGTTTTCAGTTAACTTTTTGTATGAAATTGTAGTAAACTTAAAGGAGCAATTGAAAGAGAGGGAACAGTTATGCCAACACCTAGCATGGAGGACCACATTGAACAAATTTATTTATTGATAGAAAATAAAGGGTATGCTCGTGTGTCCGATATCGCAGAAGCTTTATCTGTTCTACCTTCCTCCGTTACGAAAATGGTGCAGAAATTAGATAAAGATGGATATTTACTGTATGAGAAATATAGAGGCTTAACATTGACGCCAAAAGGGCAAAAATTAGGAAAGCGACTTGTTCAACGACATGACTTGCTGGAACAATTCTTGCGTTTAATTGGGGTAAATGAAGAACATATTTATGAAGATGTCGAAGGTATCGAACATCATTTAAGTTGGAATTCGATTGATCGTATTGCCGATTTAGTACAGCTTTTAGAAGAAGAGCCGGACATGACAAGGAAGCTAGAAGAAATGAAATCAAATCATAATATGTAATGATTGACGAGAAAAAGGAGAATATCATGAATCAATTAATTAAATCAGGACAAGTAGTGGAATTAACTGTATTAGAGGAACAAGGATCACGATATGTATTAACTAACGGTGATTTAGAAATCCCATTAAACGCTTCTGATGTAATAGAGACGGTAGCGATTGGGGATATAGTAAAGGTTTTCTTATATGCGGACAGACGTGGAGATCTTCAAGCGACAACAGCAATTCCCCATATTACAGAAGCAGATTATGGTTGGGCACGCGTTTTAAAAGTTACAAAAGAAGGTGCATTTTGCGATATTGGCACATCTCGTGAAGTTTTAGTCCGTGCAGAAGATTTACCAGCTATTTCCGAAGTATGGCCGGAGTCAGGCGACCATTTGTACATGACATTGCGTACAGATCGCAACGGTGATTTGTTTGGTCGTTTAGTTACAGAAGAAAAGGTAAATGACATGTATGAGGGTGCTGAAGCAGAGCTGTTCAATAAAAACATTACAGCTCGCCCATATCGTCTATTACCAGTAGGGTCATTTTTACTGGGTGTTGAAAAACCTTATCGTATATTCGTACATGAGTCAGAAATGAAAGCTGAACCTCGCTTAGGACAAGATGTACAGGTACGAATTATTGATGTGAAGGAAGATGGATCACTAAACGGATCATTTTTACCTCGAAAGCATGAACGCTTAGGAGAAGATGCAGAAAAAATCTTCGCTTATTTAGAAAGCATCGGTGGTAAAATGCCGTTCGGAGATAAGTCAACACCGGAAGAAATTACGGAAATGTTCAAAATGAGTAAAGGCTCGTTTAAACGTGCACTTGGTACATTAATGAAAGCACGTAAAATTACACAAAAAGATGGCTGGACGGAAATCGTCAGAGATTAAATACGTTCTTTGAAAAGTAAAAGGTGAGATAAATTTTGCAACCTTTTACTTTTTTTATTCGTATTAATAGAGAATGTATATGAAATTAGGACAAGATTAGGTGAAAATGGGAATATACATTTAAAAAGGGGGATTTAATAATGAAACAAAAATGGATTGCATTAGTTGCGACGTTTGCACTATTAATCTCGGTAGTATTACCATTGAATGCGTCTGCAGCAACAACTGATCAAAAAAATCCAATCAATGAAAAATTAGGGGTGCCAATCGTAGTTTATGGATCGAATTTATCCGAGAGTGAAAAAGAGATTGTAAAAACTGCTTTGCGTGTCTCTCAAGAAACAGAAGTTGATGAAATTACCATATCAGGACAAGATTTAGCTAAATATATAAAAGACAGCAACCCTAGTTCCCGCATGTTCTCATCTGCTAAAATTACGCGTCAAGATGCAGGGAAAGGATTGACAATTAGCATAGTTACTCCAAATGATATTACACAAGTAACATCAGAAATGTATGCAAGCGCAATGTTAACTGCAGGTATTGAAGACGCGATTGTAGAAATTGCAGCACCAAAACCAGTAACAGGTCACTCTGCGTTAGTGGGAATTTATAAAGCTTATGAAGTAAAAACAGGCGAAACATTGGATATTGAACGTACAGATGTTGCTAATGATGAATTGTCAGTTGCCACTTCACTTGCCGAGTCAGCAGGTGTTACAGATGAACAGGTAGCAGAGCTATTAACACAAATTAAAAAAGAGATTGCTGAAAACAAGCCGGCTACCAAAGAGGAAGTTCAACAAATTGTTGAAGAACAATTGGATAAGCTGCAAATTAATTTAAGTGAGAAAGACCGTCAATTATTAGTGGATTTAATGGACCGTATCAGTAATCTAAATATTGATTTTAGTAAACTATCTTCGCAGCTTTCAGATTTAACTGCAAAATTTGATGAAACTTTCGGCGGTATTTTAGAAGATGAAGGATTCTGGCAAGGTGTCAAAAACTTTTTCACTAATTTAATCGATACGATTTCATCTTGGTTTAAGAAAGAATAGTACTATTTAAAAGCGCTCATGATTGGGTGCTTTTATTTTTCAAGAAAATTCAAACTATGATATATTATTGTGAATAGTAAAGGAGGGGAAATGATGGAATTTACGTACAAAGACCACGGAAATAACAATGGAGCTTTTGAATATGAAGTGAACGGGGAACGTCTAGCGGAGATTACTTGGGTGTTACGCGATGGGGTCATGGTTATGGATCATACGTATGTATCAAATGAGTTGCGCGGTCAAGGGGTAGCTAAAAAACTTTTGGATGAAGCGGCAAACTATGCCCGAGAAAATAATTATAAGATGAAAGCCCTTTGCTCATATGTCGTATCTTCATTTGATAATAGTGATGCATATGATGATGTAAAAGTATAAAAAATGCAAAAACACGAATTCCCACTGTGGTGGGGAATCGTGTTTTTCTTTATACATATTAAATAAAATTAATTTTTGATTAAAAGCCGACAAAAAGTGAAATTATAAAAGTAATGACTCCAGAGACGCCAAGAAGAGTGAGCATTTCAGTGCCTTTGTATGTAATTTCCTTTTTTTGGATCATAGTCAACACCCCTTTATTTTGCTTTATTACTTATTAATATCCGTTTTTTGGATTTTTTAATCCTAAATAGTTAAGGTTTTAAAAGAAATTCACAGGGTATATTAGTAATATGAATGGAAAACAAAATCAAATGATATTGGAGGTAATATTATGGCTAAATTAAAAGGTAAAGGTGTTGTAATGGCGGGTTTAATAGCTGGAGCAGCGTCTTTCTTAAGTAAGAAAGAAAACCGTGATAAAGCAATGGATTATTTAAATAAAGCAAAAGGTAAAGTAGATGAAAAGGGTGGCATGCAAGGTTTAATGCAGAAAGCCCAAGAAAAAGTAACCGGTAACGATGCGGCCCATTCTCCAATTACGAAAGATCTGAATACGAATATTGCTAAGTCTGCCTCTGTCGGAAAAGATGACTATGAGGAAGAAACGTTGGAAGAAGTTGCAATGACAGCCGGAGATGTTGCCGATCATACTTTAGAAGGTAACCAAATGGTTGAAGAAGGCGCTCAAACAACAACGGATTATTACAATGAAGAGCAGGATAAACGTTCTAAATAAATAATTAAAAACTATAGCAACAAAAAAAGGGTTTGTCTGAATAGTCATAAAGACTTTCAGACAAACCCTATATGTGTGCATGAAATTAAGATTTAGCTACTTCTTTTTTCATTGTTTTATTTTTAGCAAGGTTTACGTGCCAAGAAAGAGCTTCCTCTAAAATGTGAGGAGTTTGCGCGCCGCCTGTAGCTTCGTAAGCGCGGTTGTAGTAATCCCATAATTGATCTTTGAAATCTGGGTGTGCACAGTTTTCGATGATTAACTTAACACGCTCTTGTGGAGCAAGTCCGCGTAAGTCCGCGATACCTTGTTCAGTTACGATTACGTCTACATCATGCTCAGTGTGGTCTACGTGAGAAACCATCGGTACGATTGAAGAAATCGCGCCGCCTTTTGCATATGATTTCGTTACGAAGATACCAAGACGAGCGTTACGTGCGAAGTCACCAGAACCGCCGATACCATTCATCATTTTTGTACCTGAAACGTGTGTAGAGTTTACGTTACCATAGATGTCCAACTCAAGAGCAGTGTTGATTGAGATTAAGCCCAAACGACGGATAAGCTCTGGGTGGTTAGAAATTTCCTGTGGACGTAAGCAAATTTTATCAGCATACTTTTCTAAGTTGCCGTATACTTTTTTCTGTAATTCTTCAGTAAGTGTAATTGATGTTGCAGCTGCAAAGCGAACTTTACCAGCGTCAATTAAGTTGAATACAGCGTCTTGTAATACTTCAGAAGCTACTACTAAGTTTTCGAATTCTGAATCAGCAAAACCGTCAAGTACAGCATTAGCTACAGAACCTACACCAGATTGTAATGGCATTAATTCATTTGTTAAACGACCAGCTTTGATTTCATCGCGGAAGAAGTCTAATAAGATGTTTGCCATGTTTTGAGTTTCCTCATCTGGAGGAACGATTAATGAAGGAGCGTCTGGCTCTTCAGAAATAACGATTGCTTGAATTTTGTCTAAATCTACGCGAATACCAATTTCACCAATACGTTGCTCAGCATTTGTCATTGGAATAGCATCACGCTTACCTTGTTCACCTGGAACGTAAATATCGTGAATACCGATTAATGCTTCTGGATGTGAGATATTTAATTCGATAATAATGTTCTCAGCATACTCAGCAAAAATTGGCGAGTTACCTACAGAGTTTGATGGAATAATTAATCCATCTTCTGTAATAGCTACAGCTTCTAAAATTAAGTGCTTGATAGGGCCGATAATTCCTTGGCGCACTAACTCAGCATTATGAGAAAGGTGAGCGTCTACATAAGAAATTTCGCCTTTGTTAATTAAACCGCGCATTACTGCATCTCCCTGGAAAGGACCGCGTTTGTTAATAACACCAGCAGCAGCTAAATGGTTATCAACTTCAGGACCTAATGAAGCCCCTGTATATACATCAATTTTAATTTTTTCATTTTTAGCGCGCTCAACTAAAGCCATTGGTACTACTTTAGCATCCCCTGCACGTGTGAATCCGGACATCCCTACTACTGTACCGTTTTCGATTAAAGCAGCTGCTTGTTCAGCTGTTACAATTTTATCTGCTAACCCTTTTAAACCTAAACGTTTCTCAACTCGTGGATCCATTTAAAAATCCTCCCCTAAAAAAGTTTTTTAATCGTTTGATTAATCAGAAAATAATATTAGAATTTTCTGTTTTTTTAACCAGGTACTAAACTGGCATTTACGTTAATAATATCACCAAATTGTCACAATAACTTCACACATAGCATAAAAGCGCTTAAAAGACGATTATTCGAGAACTATAAAGTTTAAAGTAGATAAATTCGCTTTTAAGGTTAATTTATTTGTGTTGGTAATGAGCAGATTTTTACAATTAATATAAAAAAGTGCTTGAAAAGGGGAAAGCAATCAGTTTAAAAAAAGATAAAAGCGACTTGTTATAAACAAGTCGCTTAGTAAATTTCGTTTAGAATCCTAAAGAGCGGCGGAAGTAGCTGGCATAGCGTTGGATTTCTTCAATATAATCGATGTTCACGATATATGAACGGTGGCATCGAATAAATGAATCAGGTGCCAAGAACAGCTCCAAGTCACTTAGATTCAAACGGTGGTAGCCTTCGCGTTGCATCGTTTTAACAAAAGTTTTACGTAATTGAGTTTCCAGATAGATAACCTGATTATGTTTAATTGGGTACCAACAATCATCAATTTTCACTGTAATATAATTTGTTAAGAACGGTGAGGGCTTTTGAGGGAAAATGGCCGTAATGGCACCTTTTGTTTCACCTTCTTCGATGAGGGGAATGCTCATTCCGTAATAAGGAACCCCGAATACATCCGATTCAATGTAAGAATTAATCTTCTGACCATACGTTAATGCTTTGTAAGCTGCTGAACCTTCTTTAATTGGGTCACCTGGCTTAATTTTTAAATCTACTTTTTTGCTTGGTTGGTAGTAAATGTACTCATTCGTATCTGAAATAGCAATGGAAGTATTTTCAGGGAAAAATTCTTTAATGACTTCCATAATTTCTTCTATTTGTTTTGGTTCCACTTTATAACACCTCTTTATAAGCATTTTATACAATTATGAACTATTTTGCTACATATTAAAAGAGATTAAGGTTAAGAAGATTTTTTTTATAAATAATTAGTTTTTACATAAAAGTAAAGTGAATTTTATTGGAAATATTTATTGGCTAAATGTATTCCATTTATAATCTAAAAAAGGTTTGATTTACTAGTAATATAAATTCATTTACGGATACTATTTCTAAAAAAGGGAAGTATCATAATCATTTAGAACTATACTGAATGTTAAAATTAGGTTGAAAGAAAAAGTTAGAATATGTTAATATTCACTATAGTTACTAATAAATGCACAATTATATACGAAATATATTATAGTTAATTAAACTCTAATACGTATAAATAATTACTTCACATAATAATTTGTAAAATTTATTAAAGAAATTTTAGCAGATTGGATGGAGCGGTAGGCATCTCTATCTGCAATGTAAGGACAATATCACGTACTTTTTGTATTTGAGTTGTCTTTCTAAGTTAAGAAACAGAATGTCTATTCTGAAGAAAGATGGGGTAATTTATGCAACTACATCAGTATTCGATTTCGGAAACAATTTCAAAGCGCTACTTTCAGGAGATTGACAATATTAATCAATACGCAGGTATTGAGGATTTTTTTGTGTTGGAATCTCGATTAATTTTTGAAATTTATCATTTAGAAGCAACAAAGGCGAAAAAGACACTACATGAAATAATAGACATTTTATCTGCACGCTTTGGAAAACAAGTGATAAAAGTAGTACGTTCATATTTTGTTACTTTATCTTCAATTGTGGCACGTAAGCTGTTGGACAACCAAGTTCCATCTAAAAAAGCATTTGCCTTTAACTTAGCATGTGCGGATATGGTAGAAAACAAAATGAAAGATGCCGAGTTTCTACAATTTGCGGATGATTTAGTAGAATTTTATGTATACTTTATCGCTGATCGTAAACAGCCAACAT
Source organism: Solibacillus ferritrahens (assembly GCF_037027585.1). NCBI lineage: Bacteria > Bacillati > Bacillota > Bacilli > Caryophanales > Caryophanaceae > Solibacillus > Solibacillus ferritrahens. The sequence continues at coordinate 118,835 of NZ_JAXCLE010000010.1, forward strand.
TCCGTCACCAGACAGTAAACAAAGTGATTATGTACATAAATGATGAGCTCGAAAATGATCTTACAGTTGAAAGTATTGCAGCAAACTTCCATATTAGTACGAGTCATCTATCTCGAATATTCCGTGAGCATGTTGGTATAACATTGGTGGAATATTTAAATGTTCGTCGAGTAGAAGAATCTCAATATTATTTGCGCCATACAAATAAGAGCATTACATCAATTTCTGAACAATTCCATTTTTGTAATCAAAGCTACTTCACAAGAATATTTAAGAAATATACTGGTGTAACACCGAAACATTTCCGTGATGAGTTGCATCATGAATTTTTCCGCTTTGAAATGGCTGAAATCGTATATGAAAATGTATGATGTTTTAAATTTACAACGTAAAATTATAATCAACTTATTCAAAAAATCATGTTTTTGACAGGAAGGTTTTAATAATAAATTTCAGAAAAAAAAGAAAAATATTTCAAAACTCTGCATGGTATATAGTGTTACATGTAGAGTTTTTCTTTTGTTAAAATGAAACAAATGATTAAGATTTTCAAAATTGATTCTCAATCAAACTAGTTTTATACTAACTAGAGATTAAAAAATAGGTTGCCTTAATTGAATAGTGAATTTGCAATCATAGTTTAAGGAGAGAAACATGAAAAAGTATGAAAAAGCAATATCGCTCGTATTAGTAGCAGGAGCAAGTTTATCTGCATTGTTTTTTATAGTAAAACAAAATATGGAAGCAGCGATTTTATCAATGACAATTATGTTTACGTTTACGAATTTTTTCCGTGCAAGGACATTTAAAGAAAAAGGTCATGAAAAAGAAGCAAAATGGATGCGTAATATGTCTACTTTGTTTGCGGTTTTAACGATTGTCGTATTATTAGTAATTCTCAACGGATAACATTAGAAGAAGAAGGCGAACTTTAATGAACCAAAAAGCAAAAAGAAAGAGCCCTATCGTATTGATTTTTTCCATATCCATCATATTATTGATTGCGATTTTAGGCACTATTTATTATAAATATAATACCGCTCAGTCAAGCACGCTCGAGGAACCTGTCGTCCCATCGGAGCAGGAGGAAAAAACTGAACCAGATAACACATCTAATCCTTCACAACTGGAAGGTAACGATAACTCTGGTATAAAGCCACAGGAGGAAAAACCTCTTTCTTTGCCAGGTGAGCAAAAAGAAGAACCGAATGGAGATAAGTCGGAAACACCTTCAACAGACACTAAAGAAGAAGTAATACTTGAAAATGGCTATATTGTAGGACAAGAACCTGCAACAGACCCTACTTATGTAAAAGGGGTTTTAATAGTAAATAAAAAAATACCTCTTCCAGCATCATATAATAAAGGTGAGGATTCCAAGGCGCGCTCAGCATTTGACAAAATGGCTGGAGCTGCTAAGGGAGAAGGAATAGAGCTAGTTGCATTTAGTGGCTTCCGTTCTTATGAGTACCAAAAGACATTATATGATCGTTATGTAAAAAGAGACGGTAAAGATGCTGCTGACCGATACAGTGCAAGACCGGGGTATTCCGAACACCAAACAGGCTTAGCCTTTGATATTGGCGAAAAGGGTCAAGAGGATTTATGGTTGACGAATGCTTTCGGTGAAACAAAAGCAGGGCAATGGTTAGCTCAAAATTCTCATAAATTCGGATTTATATTGCGTTACCCTAAAGGTAAGGAGCAAATTACCGGCTTTATGCATGAGTCTTGGCATTTCCGTTATTTAGAGGGCGATTTAGCAACAAAGGTTTATGAAGCAGGAGTTACATTGGAAGAATATTTAGGGATAAATTAAAAAAAATGGGGTGTGCTGTTCATAAGCACATCCCATTTTTTATAAGATTGGTGATAACAACCGTGATATCGATTCTCTGAATTTAGTGTAGTTCGACCGGTTTTTATAAAGCTCCAATGTAAGCTCGGAGCAATCCATTATGTCACTTTCAAATATTTCTGCAAGGCGGTGGGCCAATGCGCGGTCATAGATAAGTGCGTTAACTTCAAAGTTTAAACTAAAACTTCGTACATCAATATTGGCTGTTCCGACAGAAGCAATCTCATCATCAACGACAATCGTTTTGGCATGAATAAAGCCTTTTTCATAATGATATACTTTGGCGCCTGCTTCAACAAGTGGGCCTACATATGAATAAGTTGCCCAGTAGACAAACATGTGGTCCGGCTTATTTGGAATCATGATGCGTACATCAATACCTGAGAGAGCTGCGATACGGATGGCATCAAAAAATGATTCATCTGGAATGAAATACGGGGACTGTATGTACACGTATTTTTTTGCATTTGCTATTAAATGCAAGTAATTATTTTTGATTACTTCCCATTCTGTATCAGGTCCGCTTGAAATAATTTGAAGGGCGGCCGTTCCTTTTTGCGGAATAATGGGAAAATAACGCTCTGCATAGATAAGATCTTTTTTGGCACTCGCCTGATTCCAATCCAAAATGAACCGTGTCTGTAATGGATGGACAGCACTTCCTTCAATACGCAGATGGGTATCCCGCCAGTATCCGAATCGATCGGATAGCCCTAAATATTCGTCCCCTACGTTAAACCCACCTATATAGCCAATTCGACCATCTATAACAGCGATTTTACGATGATTTCGGAAGTTTAATCGAGGATTGATTAAAGGGAGGATAGATGGGAAAAACACTTCTACTTCCCCGCCAGCTTCAATCAGCTCTTTAAAATGACGTTTGCGAGTGCCACGGGAGCCCATCTCATCAAATAGAACCCGTACCTGTACACCTTGCTTTGCCTTTTTTATTAACGCATTTATAATTCTTTGCCCTAAATTATCCAATTTAAAAATATAATATTGAATGTGGATATGATTTTTTGCGTGGTTTATATCACTGATAAGTGACTCGAACTTGTCACTGCCATCTTCGAAAATCTTAATATCATTATCTTGGGTTAAAACGGCATTACTTGTTTTTAAATTCATATACATAAGGCGGGTATAATTTCTTATATGTTCTGTGCGCAGCTCCAACTCATTATTTTCTATTGTTTCAATTTGATAATAGATTAGTTGTTCAATTCCAATATCTTTTCTTCCATCCCACCGGAATAAGTGCTTTTTCCTCAATTGTCTTCCCAATAATAAATAGAGAAAAAATCCAACAAACGGGAGGAAAAAAAGAACAAGTAACCATGCCCAAGTGGATGAAGGCTTTTTGCGCTCTAGAAAGATAACGGTTAAAGCAAAAATAATATTTAAAAACATTATAATAGGAAATAAAAAATAGCCTTGAATAATAGCGTTCAAAAAGTTCACCTACTTTCCTTCTCTCCTTCATTATATCGTATGAAGGCTAAACAAAAAAAGAAACACTCGACAATTCTATAAGAGCGAGTGTATCTTAATTTTCTTAATATTCCTCCACATGGAAGTATATATCCGAGAAATCACATTGCGCTAATTTTTCCGAGTTGATAAAGAAGCTAATAATCCCGCTATCTCCCCACATTATATTTTGTTCATCGTTAGAAACGATTTGTAGCAATAATGTATCATAATGCTGCAAATACATAGAGGTTTTTCGGAAATCCTGGTGAATAAAATAAGGGTAGCCTCCGATTTTATGTTCAGCTGCTAAATAACTTTCTAAATAAACATCTTCGAATGAACGGTCATCCAATGTAATAGATGCATTCATCATTTCAGGGTTGAAATAATTATGTAGCCGATAATCCATGGCTGATACGGGTTCAAACTGAGTAGTAGGGAGAAGCTTCATTTCATGTTGAATGGGAAAATTATTTAAGTCTACGTATTCTAAATAGGTGAAATCATGAATAAATTGATTATAGTGCCCAATATCAGGGATATATTGAACTTTAAAATGACAATAATCCGAATGGAATTTTACTTTCTCATAACATTGTTGAGCAATATAAAATTGTAAAATACCATCCTTAGGAAATGGGTGACCTAGCTTTATTTCCGAGAAATTTAGTTGTGCCAAAAAAAGCATATATCGATTCTGTCTATCTTTTGGATGCTCCATTTCATGTGTTAAAAACGGTAGCCCTGCAAATTTACTCTCATGTAAAAACGCCGGCTGCATTACTGGTTTTAATATGGCTACCTGTTCAGCAGAGTGACTTAAACTCGTATGGAAATTAATTAACTCCTTAGGGATAAATATATTCTTATCTAAATGTGCCATTTGATGTCCCTCCTTTTGAAGTAATTCTATTCGAAATAGTCAATATTACTCCAAAATTGTTCGTGATAATAACACTATTTCCACTTGTAAAATTTGCTAAACATGCCTAAAATTTAAATACAATTTGTTTTTAATATGTATATAATAAACATTTGTTAAAAATAAATAAATTCCCTTGTAAACGAGTAAATTTTCACAAAAAATCAGTTAAGGGGGTTTATTTAATTTGCGAAAAGGTTAAGTTTAACTATATTTAACTTTTGTAACGAAACTGAAAAATAAAAATAAGCTATTCCATGATACCATAGAGAAGTAGAAGGTCTGACCTTTGAAAATTGAAACTTTTAAAACATAAAATCGTTATATATATTAGAATAGGAAAGTTTGAGGTGTAATCAAATGGCGAAAGAGATTGATTTAAAGCGTATTGTTACAAACTTATCAAAAATAGGTGTTACGGCGACAGTTACGAAATCTCGTCTTGAGCTTTTAAAAGTTTTAACACCACCAACACAAACTCCACAAACACAAAATTAAAGAAATTCAGGTAGGATGAAAGTTATCTTCATCCTACCTGAATTTCTAAGTAGTAGAGGACCCTTTAAAAACGGGTCCTTTCATTTTATTCATTGTCGGGATCATTTGTAGTAAACATATACGTGCGGTAATGAAATTTCATACTGTACACGAGTCCGATTGCAAGAGCGTTCCCCATCATTGAACTTCCTCCGTAACTAATGAAAGGTAATGGAATCCCTGTGATAGGTAATAGTTGTATCGTCATCCCGATGTTTTCAAATACATGGAACGTAATCATGGCAATAATACCTGCACATACATAAGTACAAAATGGATCTTTAAGTAACAGCGTCATTTTCGTTAAATGGTAAATTAACAAAAAGTATAAGCAAATAACAGCACTCGCACCAACAAAGCCCCATTCTTCACCAATTACTGCGAAAATAAAGTCTGTATGGTTTTCTGCAACATATACTTCACGTGCCATAAATCCTTTTCCGAAAATTTCTCCAGAACCGATTGCATTTAGTGAGGTAATTAAATGATAGCCGTCTGAAGTTGCATATGAATACGGATCCAACCAAGAATAAATACGTGCAAATTGATATGGCTGGAATCCAAAAGCTTTTTCAAGGAAATCCTGCATGTAAAGTGCCATCCATAATAGGGAACCCCCTATAACAGCAGCACCACCGAAAAGAGGTAGAATAATCTTCCAAGTTACTCCTCCCACAATAACAAGTGCTGCGGTAATCGCGAAAAATACTAATCCTGAACCTAAGTCAGGCTGCAACATAATTAAGGAAAGAGGCACAATAAGTGTTGCTGCAATTTTACCGAGTAACATGAAATCCGATTTGATCGTTTTGATTTGGTATCTTTCGTTATGCTTACTTATTAAATAAGCAGTAGCTAAAATGAAAAATGTTTTCATGAACTCAGCGGGTTGAATGCTTCCGATTGGTGTTTCAAACCAACTTTGAGCACCATTTCGCTCGACGGTAATACCAGTCGATGTTGGAATTGCAACCACTGCAATTAATAGTAAGAGTCCAAAACCGTATAATGGCCATGCCAGTTTTTTGTATTGATCCGGATCAAAGTACATGACAAATGCGACTATAAAGGCAAAGATTGCATAGTTAAGTATTTGTCGAGGGACAAAGTTTGTTACGTATTGCCCGGAAGTTTGCGCAGACGCAATAGCCAGTAAGCTTACACCAAAAAATATGAATAGGATAGTTGTAAGCGGCCAGTCGAAGCGCTTATTAAAATTATAATTGTTTGTATCCATTCTTTTCACCTTAAGTTATTAAATTTAACCCATCTAGGGGTTAGAAGATACCAACAAATTGAAGGCATTTAATATGAGAACGGGTTAAATAAATTACCAATTCCGGAAAGTATCTTGCATAAAATATAGCAATATTTTAAGCTTTATTAACTTTATCATATTCTTTGAAAAATTACTTTAGTAACTCCAATTTAAAAGTTCGACGAAACATATGAGAAAATGTTTCATATTTGAATAAGAAGTCATATAATAATCATATTATTCATGTTAAAGGGGCGTGCAAGCTGTGGCAAAAAAAATGAAGTCTGCTGAAGATTTTATGCATCATTTATATGTCCATATGAACGATGTAGAAAATTTTGTTATTTATAGTGGGCTTACACTGAGGGGATTTATGACTTCAGTAGAACCAGTAAAGAATGTTTTGCTATTAAGGCACGCCTATGACAATGGCTCTTTTAACATGCATACACAATTTGATTTTGTTACTAATGAAGATATGCGGGATTTTTTGAAAAGAGAAAGCGACTTAAAGCAGGATATATGCTGGGTAGATTTCGCGGCAGAGAAAAATGTCAATGCATTGACGCCGCTGGAACAGGCGGAGCTTCTCTATTTAAGTCATAAGCGTGAACCATTAGCATCACCCTTTTTTAGTAAGCTTCAAAATCGTTACGCTTATTATTCATCTGTGGCAGACAAAATGACAAAAGTATATTACCGTTTCATTGGCGACTCTGAAATACTCATATCGAATTTATTTAATCAAATGATAAGAGAAAAAGAAGGAGGAGGAAGTTTTTGGAGAAGAAAGAGCAAAAATAATTCCCCTACAATTGATCCTTCCACATTAAGATTATATAGATCATTTGCAAAAGAGGGTGCATTACTTTCGTTATATAAATTAGATAAGCCAAATGCCCATTATGCAATTGAAGTTCGAGTGTTAAGTGACTATGATTATCCGGATGAAGTTTGGGATGATTTAGATGAAATATTAAAACAAGGCTATGATGAATTAATACAAATTAGTTAACACTCACAGCGAACCAGGCAGTGAGTGTTTTTTATCCGACTTCAGCGTACGACGGATTCGTGATAAAATAACGTTAGTAAAAATGGAGGACAAAAGAATGAAAAAAAGAATCGGTTTATTATATGGTGGTAAGTCTGCCGAGCATGAAGTATCACTTTCTACTGCAAAGGCAGTAACGCAAGCGGTAGATTTTAATGAGTTTGACGTCTTTCCGATTTTTATTACATTAAAGGGTGAATGGCGTGTTGGACCTCAATTAACTGAACCCGCTCAAACAATTGAACAATTACAATTTACAACGACTTCAGAGCAGTCTGAAAATAATATAACGCAATTTATAAATACCCATATGGAAAATCCATTCGATGTAGTTTTCCCATTATTGCACGGAACGAATGGCGAAGATGGGACTGTGCAGGGCCTTTTGGAAGTTTTGAATATTCCGTATGTAGGAAATAGTGTACTTGGTTCTGCAGCAGGTATGGATAAAGTGGTAATGAAACAGTTATTTGAAATGGCAAATTTACCCCAAGTACCATATGAATTTTTTATTCGTAGTGAATGGGAACGAGAAAAGGCAGCATGGATAAAAAAATGCGAAAAAACTCTCGGCTATCCTATGTTTGTAAAACCGGCTAACCTTGGATCTAGCGTTGGAATTAGTAAAGCTACCAATGCAGAAGAGTTGGAAAAAGCGGTTCAGTTCGCATTGCAATATGATCGAAAAATTGTCATTGAACAAGGTATTAAGGCACGCGAAATTGAGCTTGCCGTTTTAGGGAATGATACTCCGAACGTTTCTGTAGCGGGTGAGATTAAGCCTATGACAGAGTTTTATGATTATGATTCAAAATATAAAGACGGCTCTACAGCGTTGATTATTCCGGCCGAGTTACAAGCAAATGTCTATACAGACTTAGTGGATATGGCGAAAAGAGCGTTTAAAGCGATTGATGGAGCAGGTTTAGTCAGAGCGGATTTCTTCGTAACGGATAACAATGACATTTTCATTAACGAAGTGAATACGATGCCAGGCTTTACACCGGTAAGTATGTATCCTTTGTTATGGCAGCATACAGATGTACCATATCCTCAACTAGTTAAAGAACTTATTAACTTAGCATTAGAGCGCCATACTGAAAAACAACAGCTTCAATACAATAGAGATTGAGTGGGATAAAAAGTGAAAAAAAAATTACAGCAGCTCGCAACATGGCTAACTATAGAAAATCAATCATTTCCTGAAACGGTTGTCACAGGTATTTCCATTGATACACGCACAATCACTGAAGGCGATTTATTTATTCCTTTTCGCGGTGAGGCAGTAAATGGGCATCGCTTTGTGGATCAGGCCTTTGAAAAAGGAGCCGCAGCGTCATTGTGGATGAAAGACGAACCTAATCCACCGGAGCATCTGCCGTTGATATTTGTAGATGATCCGGAACAGGCACTGCAGAAAATGGCGGAATGTTATCGCAATGAGCATAAAGCGACGTTTATCGGGATTACCGGCTCAAACGGGAAAACATCCTCCAAAGACATTTTAGCGGGTACCCTTTCTCCGTATTTTAAAGTGCAAAAGACAATTGGTAATTTTAATAACCAATTAGGTTTACCGATTACAATATTACAGCTAGATGAAGATACAGAGATTTCCGTTTTGGAAATGGGGATGAGTGGCTTCGGTGAGATTGAATTTTTAACTAAACTAGCACGCCCGCATTATGTAATTATTACAAATATCGGCGAAGCCCATATGCAAGATTTAGGGTCGCGTGAAGGTATTGCAAATGCGAAATTTGAAATAGTAAAAGGTTTAAATGAGGAAGGTTTACTTTTCTTTGATGGAGATGAGCCATTATTGCAAAGTCTTGTTGCCAAAACTCCGAATTTAAAAACTCAGTCGTTCGGTTTTACCGGAAAACAAGACTTAGTGGCGTCGAATATTGTAGCGACAGCACAAGGCAGCAGCTTTCATGTTGAAGGCGTCATTAATGGAGACTTCTTTATATCTGTCTTAGGTGAACATCAAGTAAAGAATACATTAAATACGATGCTCGTAAGTAAAGCTTTAGGGTTAACGGATGAGCAAATTCGCGAGGCATTAAAGCAAGTAGTATTGACAGATATGCGTATGCAGCTTATTTCAGTAGGAGAGCTGTTATTTATTAATGACGCATACAATGCTGCGCCAACATCGATGCACGCAGCAATTCATTTTATTGAGCAAACGACGATTCGGAAAGAAAAGTGGCTTGTCCTTGGAGATATGCTGGAGTTAGGGAATGATGAGCAGTCGATGCATGAAGAAATATTCGCACATATCGACCATCATAAAATTAGCTATGTCTGCCTATATGGCCCACGCATGAAATGGCTATATGAAAAGCTGAAGGCTAAATTTGATGCGAATCACTTAGTATATTCTGAACAAGACTATAATCCAATTATAAATAAAATAAAATTAAACGCGACGAGTGATTCCATTATTTTAGTAAAAGGCTCACGAGGTATGCAATTAGAAAAAATTATTCAATCAAACGAGTTGGCATAGAGCTAACTCGTTTTTTTTAGTGCAGAAACTTTTTTCTTCAGCGAGAGTCACTTATTATATTTATAAGAACATCAATAAAAGTGGGTGAATTGATGATTACAGGCGTACTTTTTTTACATGGATTTTCAGGTGGACCGTATGAAGTAGAACCTTTTGTGCATTATATAGAACAACGTACAGATTGGGTTATAAGTGTTCCTACATTTTCAGGTCACGGGGATGCAGAACATTTAACGATGAGAGGTTATAAGGCGGAGCATTGGATGATGGAAGCGGAAATTGCTTATCGCCAGCTACAAAAGCAAGTAGATGATGTGATTGTTGTTGGTTTTTCAATGGGCGGAGTTATTGCCATGTATTTATCAATCCGTTATCCAGTAAAAAAATTAGTGTTATTAAGTGCTGCGGTAAAGTATTTAGATCCAACCCAGTTAGTGAAAGATATTCGAGCAATTGCTCAAGATATGGTTTATAAAAAGTTGGAAGAAAATGAATTGTTTGCACGCTATAAAGATAAGTTTAAAAATGTCCCACTATCGGCGACGGTTGAATTTATGAAAGTCGTTAAAAAGACGGAACCTTATATTAAAAATATTCAATGCCCAACCTTTATTGTTCAGGGAAGGCTTGACGGCATCGTACCGAATACGACGGCACAGATTTTATACAATAAAATTCATTCACAGCAGAAGCAAATGTATATTTCAGATTGTGGAAAGCATCATATTTGCTATAGTGATGATTGTGAAGAATGGTTTGATGCAGTGTTCAAATTTATAAGATGAATAAATGTCAGACTATTCGATACAAGCATTATCATTGCATACCGTTACAACCCATGTTAGACTAATAAGAGCAATGGATACATTTTGTGCGAAGACTCTTCAGACTTTTTGATGAAGAGTACTTTTTTTTGATAAACGGTTTTATTCTATTTTTTTTAAACAAGCAAGAACAAATATCAACGGTAGAATTGAACCGCTCGGCAATGACCGGGCTTTCCTTTTCATATAAGAGACTCTGCACGTGAAGCAGAGAGAATTTTTAAGTAACGGAAACGTTCCACATACAATGGCTCGAAATTTGCCGCCATTTCATCTGAAAATGTAACCATTTGTCAACTTATATAGGACAAAGGAGATTGAAGAGTTTGACAAATTTTTCAGAATTAAACATTAGTGAATCGACATTACGCTCAATTAAGCGTATGGGATTTGAAGAAGCAACACCAATCCAAGAAGGAACAATAACGTTTGCAATGGCTGGCCGTGACGTATTAGGTCAAGCGCAGACAGGTACTGGTAAAACAGCTGCATTTGGTATTCCATTAATCGAGAAAATCGATCCAAAAAATCCAAATGTTCAAGCTTTGGTAATTGCTCCAACTCGTGAATTAGCAATCCAAGTATCAGAAGAACTTTATAAATTAGGATATGACAAACGTATAAAATTATTATCAGTTTACGGTGGTCAAGAAATCGGCCGTCAAATCCGTGCACTAAAAAATAATCCTCAAATTATTGTAGGTACACCAGGTCGTATTCAAGACCATATTAACCGTCGTACATTACGCTTAGACGAAGTTCAAACTTTAGTTTTAGACGAAGCAGACGAAATGTTAAACATGGGCTTCATCGATGATATTAATGCGATTTTAGAAAACGTACCATCGACTCGCCAAACATTACTATTCTCAGCGACAATGCCTCCAGCAATCCGTAAAATTGCAGAGACATTTATGAAAAATCCTGAAATCGTAAAAATTAAAGCGAAAGAATTAACAATGGAAAACATTGAACAATTTTTCGTAAAAGCAACAGAGCGTGAAAAATTCGATGCGTTATCTCGTTTATTGGACTCTCAAAAACCAGAATTAGCAATCATTTTCGGTCGTACAAAACGCCGTGTTGATGAGTTAAGCCAAGCTTTAGGTTTACGTGGTTTCATAGCAGAAGGTATCCACGGTGATTTATCTCAAGCGAAACGTATTTCTGTATTACGTCAGTTTAAAGAAGGTAAAATCGATATTTTAATCGCAACCGACGTAGCTGCTCGTGGTTTAGATATTTCAGGTGTAACACATGTTTACAACTTTGATATTCCACAAGATCCAGAATCTTACGTTCACCGAATCGGTCGTACAGGCCGTGCTGGTAAATCGGGTACTGCAATTACTTTTGTAACTCCACGTGAAATGGGTTACTTACGTATTGTTGAAGAAACTACTAAAAAACGTATGACACCTTTAAACCCACCAAGCTCAGCAGAAGCTTTAGTTGGTTTACAAGAAGATGCGATGAAAACATTAGTAGAGTTGGCAAATAATGATTTAGGTAACTACCGTGAATTAGCTGCGAAGTTATTAGAAAATAACGAAGCATTAGATTTAGTGGCAGCTGCATTAAAATCAATTACAAAAGAGCCGGATGCTACACCGGTATCATTATCCGAAGAACGTCCATTACCAATGCGTCGTGAACGTTCAGGTGGCGGCGGTGGCCGTGGCCGTGGTGGTAATGACCGTAACCGTGGTGGCGGTAACCGCAGTGGTGGTGGAGACCGTCGCGGAGGAGATCGCCGTCGTGAAGGTGGCGGTGGCGGAAGTCGTACTGCTAGCGGTGGAAGTCGTGAAGGAGGTCGCCGTGAAGGTGGCGCTCGTCGCGAAGGATCTCGTGATCGTCGTCCACGTCCACGTCGCGAAGACTAATAACATCCAAACACATCAACGAATTATCGTTGGTGTGTTTTTTTACATAAAACGTAGGATATATATAAACTTTTCATAAATTATTTAACAAAAGTGCCATTTATCTATACTATATAAGGTAATGGGAAATTTTTAACACCATTTATATGGGAACAATGAAACAATTAAGAGGTTGAACCGTATAGCATAATAGAAAGAAAGAGGTGTAAAGCTTGTGAGAGAACAACCGAGATACCAATTACCGAAAAAAGCACAAACTGTTTGGCGATTATATGGTCTAATTCAAACTATATTCATTGCTCTTCTCGTCGCGGGAGTTATATTTCTAGTTGTGACATTTGATTGGCCGCAGTGGATTATGTGGATCGCTATTGCACTTGTAGTTTTATCCATCATTTTTTCCGTCGCTGTCTTTCCGAGTATACGTTGGAGAATCTGGCGCTATGAAGTGCGAGAGCAGGAAATTGAGATTCAAAGTGGGTTATTTGTTGTAAAACGAACATTAATACCAATGGTGCGTGTTCAGCATGTAGATACTGAACAAGGTCCAATCTTAAAAAAATATACGTTAGCCAATATTTCAATTTCTTCAGCGGCAACTGTACATACAATACCAATGTTAAAAGTGGAGGAAGCCGACTTACTACGGACAAAAATTTCTGAACTTGCAAGGGTGGCGGAAGATGATGTCTAATGAAAAATATAAACTTCACCCCGTTACAGCTGTTATTAACGTAGTAAAAGCATTAAAAGACCTATTGATTCCGATTGTTATTATTATAGTTGCAAACGGTTTTAACTTTAATTTGGATTTTCGCAGTGAAACGTTTTTCAGTGAAATGATTCCACTTTTTATTTTAGTGATTGTCGTCTTTGGTACGATGGTGAATGGGTTAATTAAGTGGTGGACCTTTGTATACTGGTATGAAGATAGTGAACTTCGGGTTGAATACGGATTATTTGTAAAGAAGAAGCGTTATATTCCATTCGATCGCATTCAAAATTTAAATTACAAAGAAGGAATTTTTCATCGTCTCTTTAAGCTCGTGCAGGTGCAAGTGGAAACGGCAGGGAGCAAAAGTGGTAAGCCTGAAGCTGAGTTGACTGCTGTTACGAGAGCGGCAGCGGACGATGTAGAAATTCAAATGAAAAAAGCAAAGCAAAAGACACCAATTGAAAGTGAACTAATGGAAGTAGTCGAAGAGGAAGAGTCTCCTTCAACTATTTTGCATAAAATGAAGGTACCTGAACTGTTATTGTTGGCATCTACTTCTAGTGGGATCGGTGTTGTATTGGCTGGGGTATTTGCTGTCTTATCGCAATTTGCGGAATTTATTCCATTTGATGCGATTTATGATGAAGTGGCATTTTTAATGGAATACAGCTTTATCGCGGCAATGATATTGATTGCTCTTGCCCTCATGGTAGCGTGGGTAATATCAGTTGGGATTACATTTTTAAATTATTATAGCTTCACAGTGAGTAAACAGCAGAACCGTTTAATTATTACTCGTGGGTTAATTGAAAAAAAACGCGTAACGATTCCAATAAATCGTGTACAGGCAATTAAACTTGTGGAAAATCCATTCCAGCAAATGCTAGGCTTAGCGTCAATTGCTGTGGAAAGTGCTGGTGGAGGATTCAGTGGGGAAGCGGATAAAAAAATTATATTATTTCCGTTAATTGCAAAAAAAGAAGCGTTAAAGCCATTGGCAGAATTGTTTCCTGAATATGATTTTCAGCTTGCGAAAGTAATTCAGCCCCCTAAAAAAGCGTTACCCTTCTTCTATCGGATAGATTTTATTTGGCTCGTACCATTGATCGCTGCGATTTCTTATTTTTTCTATCCATATGGATTACTGTCCTTACTATTGGTGTTACCAATAATTTTATTGGGAATATGGCAATTTAAAACAACTGGCTATACACTGGAAGGTCAGCAAATTACGATTGTCTCTCGCATCTTTAGCCGTGTAACATTTTTCGCATTAAAAAAACGTGTGCAGGTAACACAGGGGAGTCAAACCTATTTCCAAAAACGTCGTAAAATTGGCTCCGCGAAAATAGTTGTTATGTCCGGGATGACAGGAGCTTCGGCAACTGTACGAAATATAGATCAAGAAGAAGTTGAAAAGATATTAACTTGGTATGAATATTAAAAAGAATAGGATGTGTGCAAAAGTAATTCCTTTTTCACACATCCTATTTTTATTTTACGCGTTTTATAGAGTTGTTGCGCCAACGAACCATGTTTTTGGGATTGAAATAAACAAACCCCAAAATAAAGCCGGTAATTAGACCACCTAAATGAGCAGCGATATTAATATTAGGCGTTAAGAAGGTCATAATAAGACTAATGACGATTAATGGCAACATGACTTGTTTTAATTGAGGGAATAAATGTCTAGTGTAGTAAATGAGTGCCCCAAATGCACCGAATATTCCATAAATAGCACCACTTGCGCCTACACTGGCATAATAGGCATCCTGTGTTACAAACGTAGCAGCGACGCCAAAAATACCGGCTAAAAAATAAATTGTTAAAAATCGTATCTTACCAGCAATCTTTTCTAGCTCTGGACCAAATAAAAACAGAGAGAACATATTGAAAAGAACGTGCATGAAGCCGGCATGTAAAAACATTGAAGTAATAATACGCCACCATTCACCAGCGGCAATCAGACCATTCACACTCATGCCTGCATAGAGTAATTGATTTCCCAATCCAGGAACCAAAGTCAATATGTAAACGATTAAATTAATCGCAATGATTGACGAGACAACTGGATATAACGTAATGTATTGTTTGAAATTTTCTCTGCGAATAAACATTCTCCACCTCGATTAAGTCGATATAAAAAAAAACAAATTTTAATTCATTATACATTGGACTAATGTTTAAAAGAAAGGAAGAGCTACTAATTGATTAAAGGGATTGGTTTAGATTTAGTAGAATTGGATCGAATTGAAAAAATGTTGGCGCGTTCTGCAAAATTTGCACAACGTATTTTAACAAAAAGGGAATTAACGATTTTCGATGAATTATCACCAGCTCGGAAAGTGGAATTTTTGGCCGGACGTTTCGCTGCAAAAGAGGCATATTCGAAAGCTAATGGTACTGGAATTGGTAAAGGCTGTGAACTTCATCAGATAGAAATTTTAAAAGATGGACAAGGGAAACCTGTCTTATATTTCGATGGTGAACTGGTAAATGGCTTTATTTCCATCACGCATACACAAACAACAGCAGCTGCCCAAGTAATCTTAATGCAATAATACATACATGCACACCTTGGCTCATATAGTAATTTATCGAAAAAGATAATCGAAAGGGTGAATCTTTGAAACTCCGACTGCTAGTAGTTGTCGTTTGTTGTCTCTTTTTGGCGGCGTGTGGAAAAGCTACAAAGGATGAAGTGATTGAGGATGTCAACAAGAAATGGAATGAGACGAAGGGGTATGAATTAAGTGCATCGATGGAAGTTCGGACAGGCGCAGAGCCGAGAATATATGATGTAAAAGTTTGGCATACAAAACCGGATTTTTATCGAGTAGCAGTTAACCCGCAAGGAGAAACGGAACAGCAATTAATTGTGCGTAATGAAGAAGGGGTATTTGTTGTAACGCCAGCTCTTAGGAAAACGCATAAATTCCAAAGTGAATGGCCGAAACAAAATAGTCAAGCCTATATTATTGGAACGCTGGCAGATGATTTAATGGCTGATTCTAAAGCTGTTATGACAGAAGATGATGCAAGCTATACATTTGAACTGGCAACACGGAATGTAGATCAGACTGCTTTACCTATCCAGCAAATTATGGTCGATAAGAAAACAATGCTTCCGACAAAGGTTAGTGTGTTAGATGAGTCATTACAAGAGCAGGTTGTTATTACATTTGGAGAAATTAAGTTAGGTGTGCAACATACCGCAAAGGATTATGAAGTAGAAAAGTTCTCTGAAAAAGAAGAGAAAAAAGCAGCATCAGCTGATGTTGTAAATACAGATTTCAGTGTATACTATCCAACAATTGACTGGGCACATACTAAGTTAACAGAGGAGTATGAGGTTAAAGAAGATGGGAATTCCCGTGTTATTTTAACATTTGAAGGTGAAAAACCATTTACATTAATGCAACAGCCAATTCAATATGACAACATGGTGTTGCCTGTATTCTCACCTGGCGATCCAGCTGATTTAGGCTATACAATTGGCGCAATTACAGATCACTCTATTCAATGGGATAAAGATGGCATGACATTCTTTATCGCATCTACAAAATTATCTAAAGAGGAATTATTGGAAGTCGCAGCAAGTGTGCAGCAAAGTAGTATGAAATAATTTACCGTTATTGCGAATATGGCTTCGTGCTGACTCAGAAAGACAACATCTTGCACAAGTTTGTGCAAGATGTTGTCTTTTTTATATTAATTTGCGCTTTATTCGAAGGGAAATATGTGCAATAATTTTCTTAATATTTAAAGGTGTTTATACTTATTAAAAAGAGGGTATAGTCAAAATGGAAAATCCAATAAATTACCGACCTACAAAAGCAATTATTGATTTACAAGCTATCGAACATAATCTCATTTCATTACGCCAATATATTGGAAATGCCATTCAAATTATTGCAGTAGTTAAAGCGAATGCATATGGGCATGGAGATGTAGAAGTGGCAAGAACAGCAATCCAAGCAGGAGCAACGATGCTGGCTGTCGCAACACCTGATGAAGCTGTACATATGCGGGAAAACTTTAAAGATATTGATATTTTAGTGTTAGGAGCTACACCACCTAATTTTATTCCTTTTGCTTCACAGGAAAATATTATCCTTACAGTATTTTCGGCAAGTTGGCTAGAAAGTGCGCAACAATATACACCTTTGGCCAATCCCTTAAAGCTTCACATTAAAGTTGATTCGGGTATGGGTCGTATTGGCGTCTCGACCAAAGAAGAATTAATGGAATTGTACGAAGCTATTGTTATACCAAATGATTTTATTCTGGATGGCATTTTTACTCATTTTGCAACTGCAGATGAAGAAGATTCATTGTACTTTGACAATCAAGTAACCCTATTTAAGGACTTTTTGAGTGTATTGCCGAAAAGACCGAGACTAGTCCATGTGGCCAATACTGCTACCGCTTTAGTAAAAGATCCGTCTTTACAGTATGATGCAGTTCGGTTTGGTATTTCAATGTATGGATTATCGCCTTCGCCTTTTGTTGGTTCTAAATTACCGTTTCCAATTAAACCTGCATTTTCACTACATACAGAACTCATACATATAAAAAAAATGCATGCGGGTCAATCAGTCGGCTATGGAGCGACATATACGGTAGAGGAAGATTGCTACATTGGTACGATTCCGATTGGTTATGCGGATGGTATGCTCAGGAAGTTGGAAGGTCAAGAAGTGCTTATTGGAGGAAAAAAGGCGAAAATTGTCGGTAGAATTTGTATGGATCAAAGTATGATTTTACTGCCAACAGCATATAATGTAGGAGAAGAAGTTGTATTGATTGGTCGCCAACAGCAAAAACAAATCACAATGGATGATTGGGCAGCTAAACTCCAAACGATTAATTACGAAGTACCATGCGTAATTACGGCTAGAGTTCCTAGGGTATACAAATAAAAATTCGATGTAATTTTACTGTAAAAATTCCAAAAAAACAAAATAAATATGTTCACATTTATTCCCTTTATAGCGAGAATTGTCAGTTTTTTTATTTTCCTGTCTTTTCATTGTAGGTAATCAATGATAGAATTAATGGGAAATGGGATGTTCGGTGGAGGTGCTTGTTTTGTACGCGAAGGAATTAGTAGAAGTAGAAGAAGTGGTAATTGACATACCTAATGAGCTAGTTACTCAATTTGAAAGAACGTTTGGACGCAATACTGAGAGTGGTTATATGATGGCGTATTTGGCGACTCAAAAAAATACAAAGCATATGCAACCAAATCAAATACGGGAAGCTTTAATAAAGGGCTATGTGGAAATGTCGCAAATTAATCTGACAATTTGCAGTGAGTGCTTGCATGCAGAGTATGAAGCGGAACATATGGTGGAGCGTCTCGTTAGCGGGGGATGACAAGTTGATTGTAAAACGTGGAGACGTTTTTTTTGCTGACCTATCACCAGTGGTAGGTTCAGAACAAGGCGGGACTAGACCCGTGCTTATTATACAAAATGATATTGGAAATCGTTTCAGTCCAACTGTCATAATAGCTGCAATAACTGCGCAAATTCAAAAGGCAAAATTACCAACACATGTTGAAATCGATGCGAAGAAGTATGGTTTTGAACGCGATTCGGTAATTTTGCTTGAGCAATTGCGTACAATTGATAAATCGCGATTAACAGATCGGATAACTCAGCTTGACACAAAACTAATGCAAGAAGTTGATATTGCACTTAATATTAGTTTAGGACTCGTAAAATTTTAATACATAAAAAAAGCATCGAAACTTTTCGTTTCGATGCTTTTTATTATATACAGTATAATATTTTTTATAAATAGTAATCTGTAATCATGTAAAAATATAACAAATAGTTTAAAATAGAAAACATCTAGTGTTTATGTTTACATAGATAAACTTCTAATTTAAAAATAATTTTTGGAATCAAATTTAAACTATAAAGATACCGTATGCTATAATAAAAAAGATTAATAATTCCGAAAATTGATACTGTGTATTAACTCCGTAGAATTAAAACGTAGGAAATTGGAGGCACTATGATGAATACGAAATCTACCGTAGAGATTATAACAGAATGGGATATTGTAGCTGCACGCCAACTTGGACGTAACGAAGCGAAAGAAATTGGCTTTGGCGCGGTAGATCAAGCTCGAATTACGACTGCAATTAGTGAACTTGCTAGAAATATTTATTTGTATGCTCGAGCAGGGGAAGTAGCGATAGAACGTATAAGCGAGGGCGGGAGAGTTGGTATTCGTATTACAGCGGCAGATAAAGGACCAGGGATAAATAATATAAAAAAAGTA
The DNA here is from genome assembly GCF_037027585.1 of Solibacillus ferritrahens. NCBI lineage: Bacteria > Bacillati > Bacillota > Bacilli > Caryophanales > Caryophanaceae > Solibacillus > Solibacillus ferritrahens. The sequence goes on from NZ_JAXCLE010000010.1 coordinate 138,174, forward strand.
ATGGAAGATGGTTATTCCACTTCCGGAGGGCTTGGTGCAGGTTTACCAGGCGTTAAAAGATTAATGGATACTATGGATATTCAATCTTCTATTGAAAAAGGAACCATTATAATTATTGAAAAATGGGTTTAGTAGGATGTGATAAAATTTGAAAGAGCTACAAATGCAATATCAGAAAATAGTATCAGATTTTTTATCGAATCAAACGGAAAGGAATTTATATATTGGCCAAAACTTTATTCGCCAGTTAATACAGAAAAAAGTAGCTCCAGAAGAAGTGATAAATATCCACAAGTATGCAATGGAGCAACTCTATCCTGACTTACCCGAATATATTTCACATAGCTATGATTTTTTAATTGAGATTATGGTTCATTTTGGTTTAACCTTAAAAGAGCATCAAAGTTTATTGGAACAGCAAGAAGAGCTACGTATGGAGATGAATGTCGCTACCAAAATACAAAATATGATATTGAGAACGAAAATTCCCCAACTTAAAGATATTGATATTGGGATGGTATCAATACCGATTCGAAAAATGAATGGCGATTATGTCCATTTTTTGGGTGATAAATCACATGTAAGTGTAGCGGTAACAGATGTTGTAGGGAAAGGTGTTCCAGCAGCGCTTTGTATGTCTATGGTCAAGTATGGACTTGATACACTTGAGTGTTCTACCAATGCGCCTTCGCATATTTTGGAAGTGTTAAATCGTATTATTGAAAAAAGTGTGGATGATAGTATGTTCGTCTCGATGTTTTATGGGACATACAATGTCGAAAATGGTAAATTTACATATGGTTCAGCTGGTCATGAGCCCGCTTTATATTATAATTCCGGTAAAGAAACTTTTTTCGATTTGGAATCAAAAGGATTACTTTTAGGTGTCATGCCCGAAGTTAAATATCCACAATACGAGATTCAGCTACAGGATAACGATTTTATCGTGATGATTACAGATGGCGCGACAGATTTCCGTAAGCAGGGGGAACTGGATCCGCGGGATGTAATTAAAAACATAGCATTGAGTTGTCGTCATTTACCGGCTCAGGAAATGTGCGAAAAAATGTATGCATACTTAAAAAAATTACCGGATTTTGATTTGGAAGACGATTTTACGGTCGTCATCTTTAAAAAATAAATAAATTTATGTTTAATCACCCGTGATTAGGGGTATTATAATTAGGTTTATAGATGGAGGTGTCTAATAATGAATGTAAATGTTCAATTTAGAGAAGATGGTAATATTTTGCGAGGCTATATCGAGGGAGAAATTGATACTTATACAGCTCCGGTTTTGCGCGAAGAATTGGAAACGGTTCAAATTGTTGAAGGTCGTGTAATTGAGTTGGACTTATCAAAAGTAAATTATATGGATAGTACAGGTTTGGGAATTTTTGTTGCGTTTTATAAAAAGGTGACAAGGGAAAATGCATCACTTAAATTAGTGGGCTTATCAAATCGTTTAGTTAGATTGTTTGAAATTACAGGATTAAGTGAACTGATGAGTATTGAGACCGACGAGGAATTGGAGTTGAAATAATGAAGGCATTTGACTATATTGAAATTCGAGTACCTGCCAAGTCGCAATATGTAAGTGTAATCCGTTTGACAATTTCAGGATTAGCGATGCGAGTTGGATTTACTTATGATGAAATTGAAGATTTAAAAATAGCCACAAGTGAAGCAGTAACAAATGTAGTCCACCATGCATATAAAGCCAATGAAGATGGTGAAGTTGTTATTGGGTGTGCATTATTCGAAGACAAAATCGAAATAATGGTAGCAGATTATGGTGTAAGTTTTAATTTTGAAGAAGTTAAGTCGAAAATTGGTCCATATCATGAAGATGAAAACGTAGCCCTTTTACGTGAAGGGGGATTAGGAATTTTCTTAATGGAAACTTTAATGGACGAAGTGAAATTAACTAACGAAGGTGGCGTCACTGTTTTCATGACGAAGTATGTCTCGAGAGAGCAGGTGAAAGGGAATGTCGAAAGAATCACTACCTAAAAATTCATCAAAAGAAGAAGTACTAAATTGGATTGCCGAATATCAAGACAATGGCAGTGAAGAAGCACAAACGAATCTTGTGCTTCATTACCAACAACTAGTAGAGTCGATTGCTCGCAAATACTCTCATGGTAAATCTTATTATGATGATATTGTACAAGTCGGAATGCTTGGCTTGTTAGGTGCAATCCGACGATTTGACCCTTCTTTTGGCCGGAGTTTTGAGGCGTTTGCAGTCCCAACGATTGTTGGAGAAATAAAGCGCTTTTTACGTGATAAAACATGGGACGTGCATGTTCCTAGACGTATAAAAGAATTAGGACCAAGAATTAAAGCAGCAGTGGAAGCATTAACTACTTCGTTACAACGTTCTCCTTCTATTACTGAAATTGCTGATTATTTAGAGGTTCAGGATGAAGAAGTTTTAGAAGCGATGGAGATGGGACGAAGCTATCAAGCGTTATCGATGGATCACTCGATTGAATCAGATTCTGACGGAAGTACAGTAACATTATTTGATGTTGTCGGAAGAGAAGATGTCGGCTATGAAGTGACAAACCGCCGAATGCTTGTAGCGGATGCGATGAATGTATTAAATGAACGTGAACGTCAAATTATCCAGTTAACCTATTTAGAACAATTAAGTCAAAAGGAAGCTGGAGAAAGACTCGGTATTTCACAAATGCATGTATCACGAATTCAGCGAAAAGCCGTAAAAAAATTACAGGATGCCATTGCAGCAAGTGGTGGCGTATCATTATAAAGAAATTGGAGTCTACTAGATAAGTAGGCTCTTTTTTTTTGTGGAAAGCTGTCGCTATTTGGGAAAATAATTATCCATAAGTGATACACTATAGAAAGCTTAAAATTTAAAGGAGTGGCATAATGGAACAACAAATAATGTTACAGATAATCGCCAAAGATGCGAATGTAGAATCGAAACAAGCGCAAGCAGTTATCCGATTATTGGAAGAGGGCAATACAGTACCCTTTATAGCACGCTACCGAAAAGAAGTTACAGGTTCCTTGGATGAAGTTCAAATTAAGGCAGTAGAAGACCGCTACCATTACATACAACAACTCGAGACACGCAAAGAAGAAGTATTACGCTTGATTGATGAACAAGGAAAGTTAACCGAGGAGTTGCAAACATCAATTCATGCAGCAACGGTTTTACAGCGACTGGAGGATTTATACCGTCCATATAAGCAAAAGAGACGTACAAAAGCGACAATTGCTAAAGAACGTGGTTTAGAACCGTTGGCAGAACAAATATTAAAATTTAGTAAGCAATCTTTAGAACAGTTGGCGAACCCGTTTTTAAACGAAGAACAAGGTGTAACAACGGTTGAAGACGCATTGGCAGGTGCGCGCGACATTTTAGCTGAGCGCTTTGCGGACGATGCTGCAGTTCGAGAAAAACTACGTACCCTTTCTTGGCGAGGGGGAAAGCTCATGACCGTGCTGAAAAATGCGGACAAGGATGAAAAGCAAGTATATGAAATGTACTATGAATATGAGGAGCCTATCCATCGAATGGCCCCGCACCGTACTTTGGCGGTGAATCGTGGTGAGAAAGAGGAAGTACTAAGAGTTTCAATTGAAGTGCCTGGAGAAAAAGCGACTACACAAATGGAAAATCACTTTATTCCTAGAAATTTTATAGGACCTTCTGTTAATGAGGTTAAATTAGCGGTTGCTGATAGCTATAAACGTTTAATTAAACCATCCATTGAGAACGAATTGCGTGCTGAACTTACGGCAAAGGCTGAGGCACAGGCAATTCACATCTTTTCTGAGAATTTGAGAAATCTATTACTACAGCCTCCAATGCGCGGGAAAGTTGTGTTAGGTGTAGACCCAGCTTACCGTACTGGTTGTAAACTGGCGGTAGTTGATGAGACAGGAAAAATGATTGAAGTTGGGGTTATCTATCCACATACAACATCGGATCCATCAAAAGCAAAAGAGACTGTTAAATCGTTACTGAAAAAGTACCCAATTAGTATTATTGCTATAGGAAACGGTACAGCCTCCCGTGAAACAGAACAATTTATTGCGGAATTACTGAAAGAAACAGATGGGAATATTGCCTACGTTATTGTAAATGAAGCAGGGGCATCGGTGTACTCGGCATCGGAAGTAGCACGTGCGGAATTTCCGAACCTACAAGTAGAGCAACGTAGTGCCGTATCAATCGCACGCCGTTTACAAGATCCACTATCCGAGTTGGTGAAAATTGACCCGAAAGCTGTCGGTGTAGGTCAGTACCAGCATGATGTATCTCAGAAACAGCTGGCTGAATCATTGACGTTTATCGTTGAAACCGCAGTAAACCAAGTGGGTGTTGATGTAAATACGGCATCTGCATCACTATTGCAATACGTATCAGGGCTATCCAAAACAGTGGCTGAAAATATTGTAGTAATGCGAAGTGAAAATGGTCCGTTTTCTTCACGAACTCAGCTCAAAAAGATACCTCGTTTAGGTGCCAAAACCTATGAGCAAGCAATTGGCTTTTTACGAATTTCGGAAGCAAAAAATCCATTGGATGCAACAGGCATTCACCCTGAAAGTTATAAACTCGCTGAAGCAATATTAGAGGCTGCAGGAGTAACAAAAAAAGATGTAGGTACGGCAAAAGCAGAAGAGGCTATAAGTAAATTAAGTTTACTGACATTAAGTGAGACATTAAATGTCGGGGAAGTAACCTTGAAGGATATTATTGATACTTTAATAAAGCCAACCCGTGATCCCCGAGATGCATTTCCGCAGCCTTTATTAAAAACGGATGTATTGCAGATGGATGATTTACAAGTAGGAATGGAATTGCAAGGTACTGTTCGGAATGTTGTTGATTTTGGAGCGTTTGTTGATATTGGTGTTAAACAAGACGGGCTAGTTCACATATCTAAACTGCAAAAGAGCCGTGTAAAGCATCCGTTAGATGTTGTATCATTAGGTGATATTGTAACAGTATGGGTAGAAAAGGTAGAAGCAAGTAAAGGACGTATTTCATTAACGATGCTTTCACCTGAAAATCAACTAAACGTGTAAAGAAAATAAATATCCATTATAATAAAAAGCGCATAAATTAATATGTGCTTTTTATTATGTTTGGGGAGGTAGCGTATGACGGATGAACAACTTCAGGAGCTTGTAGAACAGTTATCTAATGAATATTTTAACCGACCTTTTGTTCATAAAGCTTATTTTAATAGCCGTTTAAAAACAACGGGTGGACGGTATTTGTTAGGTAGTCATCATATAGAATTGAATAAAAGGCTTTATGATCATTTTGGGATAAAAGAACTCAAGGGGATTATTTTACATGAACTTTGCCACTATCATTTACATATTTTAGGTATGGGCTATAAGCATCGAGATGCCGATTTCCGAAATTTATTGAAAAAAGTCGGAGCACCAAGATTTTGTTCCACAATAGAGGAGCCAAATAAGCCATTAAAGAAAAAGGCAGTACATATGTATAGTTGTGTAAATTGTGGGCAGATTTATAAAAGGAAAAAGAAGATGGATGTAAAAAGGTATTCTTGTAGTATTTGCCAAGGAAAAATTAAATTTTTGCGAAGTGAAATTTAATTTGAAAAAGGGTTTAAATAGTAATGAATAAAGGAAAGGATCAGTTATATGCTTTTCTGAAGGATATTTTTTTCTGCTTATATATAGGAAGTGGTTTATTTTTTAAAAAAAGTTTTTAAAAAGTGTTGACGAACATTATTTCACTATCTATAATAGTAAAAGTCGACAAGATGATGTCGCGATGAAGTAATCATTCCGAAGTAGCTCAGTTGGTAGAGCATCCGGCTGTTAACCGGCAGGTCGCAGGTTCGAGTCCTGCCTTCGGAGCCATTGTAGGCCCGTTGGTCAAGTGGTTAAGACACCGCCCTTTCACGGCGGTAACACGGGTTCGAATCCCGTACGGGTCACCACTTTTATTTTCATATTATAGTTTACTTATGGTCCCGTGGTGTAGCGGTTAACATGCCTGCCTGTCACGCAGGAGATCGCCGGTTCGATCCCGGTCGGGACCGCCATTTATTGGGGTATAGCCAAGCGGTAAGGCAACGGATTTTGATTCCGTCATGCCCTGGTTCGAATCCAGGTTCCCCAGCCATTTGGAGCCATTAGCTCAGTTGGTAGAGCATCTGACTTTTAATCAGAGGGTCGAAGGTTCGAGTCCTTCATGGCTCACCAGTTTTCATATTGACAAATTATTTCAGTGATGTATAATAATTAAAGTCGAATGAAGCGGTCGTGGCGGAATGGCAGACGCGCTAGGTTGAGGGCCTAGTGGGGGCAACCCCGTGGAGGTTCAAATCCTCTCGGCCGCACCAAGTAACTTTATAACTTGCGCCCGTAGCTCAATTGGATAGAGCGTCTGACTACGGATCAGAAGGTTATGGGTTCGACTCCTGTCGGGCGCGCCAAAATATAAAATAATAAAATGCGGGTGTAGTTTAGTGGTAAAACCTCAGCCTTCCAAGCTGATGTTGTCGGTTCGATTCCGATCACCCGCTCCAGTTTTTTTAAAAAACTGTTGACATCCAATAAGGGATGTTATATGATATAAGAGTTGTCGCAAAGATAACATGATGAACCTTGAAAACTGAACAAGCAACGTTAATGAAACAAGCTTCTTAAATGAAGCAAACAATAGATTATAACTTTTAATTAAGTTAAATCGCTAGCAAAGCAAATGAGCTTTCAAACTAC